>CAZERH010000341.1:0-2615 GCA_964515535.1 uncultured Anaerolineaceae bacterium | reverse complement strand
GTGGCGCATTGTTATTATAAATTCTGCAGATATTCTCTAATTGCAACTGCCGCTTTTGCCCCATCCCCAACCGCGACCGCGACTTGTGCCAAATTCTCTGAAACCACATCGCCTGCCGCAAAAATGCCGGGGACAGAGGTCTTCATATGCTTATCTGTGACAATATAGCCATATTTGTCCAATTCAACTAAATCTGCAACAAAATCGGTATAAGGTTTATAGCCAACATAAATGAAAACGGCTTTTGCGGGGATTTCTACCAGTTCATCGGTTTCGCGGTTTTTCACGACTAAACCCGTGACCAGTTTTTCGCCTTTTACTTCGGTTGCCATATGAGAGAACATACAAGTTGTTTTCTCGTGGCTCTTGACGCGATCTTGAAGAACTTTTTCGGCAATCGAGTAGCCTAAAAATTCGACAAAGGTCACTTTCTTGGCATATTCGAGCAAAATTTCGGCTTCTTGTAAGCCGGAATTCCCGCATCCGATGACAATCACTTCTTCATCTTTATAGAGAGGACCGTCACAGGTGGCGCAATAAGAAACACCTTTATTATAAAATTCCGCTTCGCCGGGGATGCCAAGTTTCTTCGGCTCGCTACCGGTGGCTAATAAAACCGCGCGTCCGCGATATTTTTTTCCTGTATCGGTGCTGATGGCAAAAATCCCATCCTCGCCTTTGGTAATGGATTTGACCTCATCGAACTCTTCCAAAGTTGCTCCGAAACGCTCGGCTTGTTTTTGAAAATTCTCCAAGAGCGTAGGTCCTTCAACGCCATCGGGGAAACCGGGGTAGTTCTCGATATTATGCGTAGATGCGGCTAATCCACCGCTAGCTTCCTTTTCAAGGATGAGTGTTTTCCAGCCATCGCGAGACGAATAAATAGCGGTCGTAAAACCAGCCGAACCTGCACCAACGATAACAATATCATAAAGTTCGTTTTCGTCTGCGCCTTCTGAATCTTTGATATTTAATGAAAACATTTTCTATCTCCTCTTCTATTGAAAAAAGATTGTAATTTTTTCTAATCACATGACAGTTTGAAAATTTTATGCTTTTTCCTCACGCAAAGCATGCCCTTTGGATATCGCGTGAGCTTGCGAGAAGGTTTTTTCAAAAGTGTCATGTAGCTAGAAAGTTTTATGATAACGTATTACACATTTCCTAATTTTAGCTCATTAGGTTTTATGCAATACAAAATACGCACCTTTACCTAAGACGCACTACTTTCATCTTCCCTTACCAACAAAAAATGACCAGAATAACAAACATGAATCATGCTCATTAATCTGGTCACTGAAAAAAGAGCAAAACTCTTTTTTATGCTTATTTCACGACAGCCAATAAATCGCCGTCTTCCATGATGATATGCTCAACACCCTCGATTTTAATCTCGGTACCGGTATATTTAGGATAAAGAACTTGCTGACCAACTTTAACCACAATCTCTTCATCGGTGCCAATAGCCATAACCTCACCGATTTGGGGTTTTTCTTTAGCAGAGTCAGGCAAAATCAATCCGCTGGCAGTTTTAGCTTCAACTTCAATGGGGCGCACAAGAACGCGTAATCCTAGGGGTTCGATTTTCATTTCGTATTTCTCCTTTTTATATTCAATCACAAACCTGACGAGGCTTTACTAGCCCCATCTCAATTTCTAAGGGCAAAACCTGTCAGGTTCATATTTAATTTCGTTACTATTTTATCAGATGTATAGCCAAGCGAAAAGTTACACAAAGCAGTTCATATACAATACTTATATAACCGCATCGTCCGTAATTTTCAACGCCTCATCCATAATCGCAAAGCCCTCTGCCAATTGCCCCTCCGTGATAATCAGCGGCGGGATAATCAACACCGTATGCCAATGTGTGTAGATGAAAAGTCCCTTTTCTCGACAAAAGGCTTTAAAGGCATCCATTTCGGGGCTAGATGAATCCCATTTGGTCATCGGTTCTTTGGTTTCTCTATTTTTGACTAATTCCAGGATGCCGAAAAGCCCGATACTGCGGATATCGCCCACAGAGGGATGTTTTTCTTTTAACTCGGATAGATGCTGTGACAAACTTGACCCTAGGCTTGCTGAGTGCTCAACCAGCTTATCTTCCTGCAAGACGCGGATATTCGCCACCATCGCCGCCAAAGAAACGGGGTGCGCGGTATACGTCAGCCCTGAGCGGAAAGTTTTTTGTTCAAAATGGGATGCGATTGCATCCGTCATGCCGACCGCACCGAGGGGCGCGTATGCGGAAGTGAGTCCTTTTGCCATCGTCAAAAGATCGGGGCGCACATCCCAATTGTCCACCGCAAACCACGTCCCCGTACGTCCGAACCCCGCCATTACTTCATCGGCAATTAGCAAAATGCCGTATTTATCGCAGATGGCGCGCAATCCCTGCATATATCCCTCCGGCGGGATAATCACCCCGTTTGTCCCCGTCACCGTCTCGATGATGATCGCGGCAATCGTCTCCGCTCCCTCGTATTGGATGATTTCCTCGAGATGATTGAGGTAATCCTGCGCGAAATCAGTTTCCGAAATGTCGGGATTGGTGCGGTGGAAGGTGGAGCGGTAGCGGTAGGGGTCGAGAAAATGAACCACGCCGGGCATGATAT
>CAZERH010000340.1:0-2621 GCA_964515535.1 uncultured Anaerolineaceae bacterium | reverse complement strand
CGTATACAAGTAGTCTGGGCGTTGCCGCGCAAGCAGGAGGAACTGCCCGCGTTCTGCAAACCGATTTGAGTAGAAAATTCTTAAACGTGGGAAAAACCTCCTATACACTCAACGGATTCCCCATCCACAAAAAGGATTTTCAGACAGGCGATTTTTGGACGCAGATAAACCGTTTCAAACGTGCGGCTGAACTTTTCGATTGCGTTTTTCTTGATCCGCCTTTTTTTGCAGACACAAAGCAAGGACGCATAGATTTATCTCAAAACAGTGCGAAATTGATTAATAAAGTTCGTCCGCTAATTGATGACGGGGGGTATTTGGTAGCCATTAATAATGCGCTTTTTGTGAGCGGGGCAGAATATATGAAAACGCTTGAGACTCTTTGCGAGGATGGGTATTTAAGAGTTGAGCGATTGATTTCTGTGCCAAAAGATTTTACAGGTTATGCGAGAACAAAAATTGGTGCGTTGCCGGTTGACCCAAGTCCCTTTAATCACTCTACGAAAATTGCGGTGTTGAGGGTGAGTAAATGAGATTGAGGAAAAAAACATTGTAGTTGCTCGAAATAAGGGCGACAGAACCGCAACGCATCTTTATCTTTAAGATGCTATGCACCACCGAAATTTTGAGCCATTACAGAGCATTCCTCCAAGTAATCGCCAATTTAAGGGTATCAAGCCCAAAACACGCGCGACGCGGTATTTCATCTCCCTAAAAACTTAACCTTAAAAAACTTTGACAAAGCTCTTTTTTTTAGTATACTGTTAAAGGTTGGACATCCTACCTATTATTTGGACATTTATAACAAGTAACACAAAAACACGTTTGGAACAAGTTAAATCGGGCTTGCTCAGTTATATTCATCAAAATCAGCTTAGGCGAAACGACCAACTCCCCGCAGAGACGACTATTGCGAAAACTTTGGGCGTGAGCCGTAATACCCTGCGCGAGGCGTATATCTCGCTAGAGAGCGAGGGAATCATTATTCGGAGACACGGAATTGGGACATTTATTGCCCAACCGCCGCTAATTCGCGATTCTTTGAACAGTTTTGCCCCTTTCGCCCAAATTATTCAAGATGTTGGATTTACACCAAATTTTGAGACGATTTCTTCAGGTTTTAAGAAAGTTTCTGAGGATGTATACTCAACTTTAGGTATTTCTCGTGATGAAAAAACACAGTGCGTGACACGCATTGTTCTTGCTGAAAAAGACCCTGTAATTTATATTGAAGACTATATTTCTCCGCTGGTTAACACATCTGATTTGGTATGGGATGACTTTGATGGAAATATGGTTCAACTACTCTCCGTTACGCTAGGTACTCGTTTGCATCAAATTCAGTCGAATATCCGCGCGGCGGCACTTCCCTCTGAAATTTCACAGTATTTGAATTTAGCAACCGGAACACCGGTTTTGAGCGTTCGCTCTACAATTTATACAATAAACAATCAGGTTGTAAATTTTAGTAAAATTTTCTTTAATTCTGATATTGTGGAACTAAATACTGTGCGGATAATCCGCACAAATTAACTATTCTCTTAAATGAGAAAGGAGAAAGCACTATGCGTACGAAAAAGATTTTTCTTGTTCTAATGGCTTTTCTGCTAGTCATCGGTTTAGGGGCATGTAGCCCTGCCGCTGAACCTGCCCCTGAGGAAGAATCCGCACCTGTGGAGGAAGCCGCTCCTATTGAGGAGGAAGCCGCTCCGGTAGAGGAAGAGGCTCCCGCCGAAGAGGTGATGGAGCCCGTTACCTTTCAGGTCTTCTATCCGGTTGCCGTAGATGCCCCCATTGCCGAAATTTTGAATGGCTATATTGAAGATTTCCAAGCGGAATATCCCTATATCACCGTTGAGCCGGTTTTCTCCGGCGGCTACGGCGATGTGCAGACCGCAATCCAGACCACGATTGATGGCGGAGGAGAACCTCCTGCCTTAGCTGTGATGTTAGCGACTGCGCTCTATGATTTGAATAACGCCGATTATATTAGCCCCCTTGATGGCTATGTTGCCGAGATGGAAGATGGTGATGCTTATATTGCCGATTTCTTACCCGCCTTTCTTGCCAATTCTTATACAAACGACCAACTTTGGAGCATTCCATTCCAACGCAGTGCCGTTGTGATGTATTACAATGCCGACATGTTTGCCGAAGCCGGTTTGGACGCTCCTACCAGTTGGGAAAACTGGGCAACTGCCGCTCAAACTTTGACTGTCAAAGATGGTGATGTGACCAATTGGGGTCTCCAATATCCTTCCGGTTGGCCCTATTGGCTTTTCCAACCGCTGGCAATCGGAAATGGACAAAACATTCTTGAGGATGACTGTACAGTTGTTTTCGATGACCCCGCCGTCGTTGAAGCAGTTCAATTCTATGTTGATCTTTCTGCTAAATATGGCGCAATGCCTGCTGGCGTACAAGGCGTTTGGCCTACCGCCACAACAGATTTTGCCAGTGGCACAACCGCGATGATTGTCCATTCTTCGGGCAGTTTGAAGGGCATTATCGAACAAGCTGATTTTGAAGTCGGCGTAATGGCTCTCCCCGGCAAAGAAGAAGGCTCAACCGCTAGTGTTCTCGGTGGTGGCCGCATCATTATTATGAAAGGCACGCCCCAA
>CAZERH010000339.1:0-2635 GCA_964515535.1 uncultured Anaerolineaceae bacterium | reverse complement strand
GGTAGCGAGAGAACCTGTCCCCACGATGAGTATGTTTTCTTTTTTCATATAATATGCTTCATGTTATCATTGCGACGAATTTTGAAAAACCTGAACTTTTGGAGAAAAAAAAAACAATGCCGTCCGAAATAAAAAAAACAAATAGCGCACCGATGCTTTCCACAATGGCGGTTATTTTAGTCGCGTCTTACATCGCCGCACAAATGTTAGCAGATATTGCCAGTTTAAAAATCGGCGTTGTGGCAGGCTTCGCTGTGGATATGGGAACTTTCATCTATCCCATCACTTTTACACTGCGAGACGTAGTGCATAAAGTTTTGGGAAAGAAAAACACGCAAACTCTCATCCTTTCTGCGGGGGCAATCAACCTATTTATGGCGGGATATTTGATGTGGGTAGCCAGTGTCCCCGGCGACCCCGGGTGGGGGTTAACCGCAGAATTCAGTGCCATTTTAACACCCGTTTGGCGCATTGTAGTCGCGTCTATACTCGCTGAAATTGCCAGCGAAATGCTGGATACGGAAATATACGCGTGGTTCGTAAACAAAGTTACTCGCAAGCATCAATGGGCACGCGTTTTAACCAGTAATAGCGTTTCAATCCCCGTCGATAATATAATCTTTGCTGTCGTGGCTTTTGGGGGCATACTGCCATGGAATGTAGTTTGGCAAATTTTTCTATTTAATCTAATAGTCAAATATATGGTCACTTTACTGAGTTTGCCTTTAATTTATATTGTCCCCGATAGGGTCTAGCAAAGCACCTCCTGCCCAAAATCAAAGCGAATCTTCACAATAGAGAACCTACGGCTAAAACTCAGCCTAATCAGGGCAACTATCTCCCCCAAAAGCCAAAGCATCGCAACGCCCCGCGCCAATTTCACCGCGCACAGAGGCAAAATAAAGCTCAGACATTGTTACCGCGCGAACGCTTCGTTCTTCCAAAAGAGAAAGCGCAAAAGGCGTATTTGTATCCACGTCCTGCCATCCGATATGAAATAAAACAATATCCCCAAATTCAACCGCCTCTATATTTTTCTGCGCCAAATCTAACTCTCCCCCCCAACTCGCCGACCACATCGTTGCCACCAGTCCATATTCCACGCACATTTTCTGATACGATGGGCTCAAATTCCCATAAGGCGGGCGCGCAAACCGTACCGGCGGTTTACTCTCTGTTACCTGATAAAATGCCGCAATCCACTTTGCATAATCTGCCAGCAAATTTTGTGTAGAGCGAATTCCCGGATTCACGTGATTGAATGTGTGACTACCAATTTCATGCCCCTGCTCAACAAAACGTTGCCAAATCCCCGCGTCTTTATCGTTTGTTTTAAGCAAAGCCTCCCCTGTAGGGAAAAACGTGACCTTAACCTCAGGATACTCGCGCAGAATTTCCTCTAAGGCTTGCAATCTTTTAACCAGATGACAATCATCGTAACTCAGCGCGATTTTAGCTTGGTCTCTGCGCCCATAACGGAATACCTGAAAATTAGCATCTTGCCCTCCACCCGCAAAAACGCGTGGTGCGTGAACACCCAATATCCCCGCGACGAGAGACGCACCGCTGAGTTTTAGGAAATCTCGTCTTGTAAAATGTTTTGAATTGGGCATTTTTTTTGACCCGCCAAGATACTAAAAAGAACTTTGCGTTCTTCGTGTCTTGGCGGTTTAAAAATTTACGAAAGCCGCCAAGTAGGCAGAATATCTAAATTCAACTCGTCGCGTTGACCAGCCATAAAGCGTCTGTGTCCCGCCGCGGCGATCATCGCGGCATTGTCGGTGCAAAGCGAAATATGCGGAATGTTGACGGGGAACTCATTCTGCGCCAAGAAAATTTCACGCAACGATTGATTCGCCGAAACCCCGCCCGCGATCAGAATCTCTTTTGCGCCATATTCACGCGCCGCTTTGATCGTTTTCGTGAAAACCACGTCCACAACCGCGGCTTGGAAGCTGGCGGCGATATCGGCAACGGGCAAATCACCTTCTTCTTTCGATAACTTCTGCACTTTGCGCAAAACAGCGGTTTTTAACCCGCTAAAGGAGAAATCGTAGCTTTTGCCGAGCCACGAGCGCGGGAATTTGAATGCGGTCGGGTCGCCATCCATCGCCGCTTTTTGGATATTGGGTCCGCCCGGGTAGGCTAAGCCCAACATGCGCGCCACTTTGTCGAAGGCTTCGCCCGCGGCATCATCGAGTGTCCCGCCGAGGCGTTGATATTGGAGGTGGTCAGTCATCAGATTCAACTCGGTATGTCCGCCTGAGACGAGCAATACCATCAGCGGGAATTGCGGCTCTTGGGGCGGCTCATCCTTCGCCTCATGCACCCAAGCCGAATAAAGATGCCCCTCGAGGTGATTAACGCCCACGAGCGGCCGCTCACATCCGAGCACCAAGCCTTTCGCCGCATTCATGCCCACGATCAGCGACCCGGCTAAACCAGGTCCGCGCGTCACGGCGATAGCGTCCACATCCCCAAGCGTGAGATGCGCATCCGCCAAAGTCTGCTCGATGACGGGCATAATGCTCAAAACATGCTGGCGCGAGGCAACTTCGGGGAAAACGCCGCCGAAGCGCGCGTGCATCTCCATTTGCGAGGCAACGGTAGAAGCGAGGAGGGCGCGCCCATCTTC
>CAZERH010000338.1:0-2641 GCA_964515535.1 uncultured Anaerolineaceae bacterium | reverse complement strand
CCACTAAGGCACAAGAAAAATCTTCGTTTCACCTTCTACAAAAACGGGCTTAAGATAACGCAGTAATTTCTGCTCATTTACGCGGTAAGTTGCTCGTTCCAGACCACCCACAATCACATAGCGCACATTATATTTCTCTAACAAAGTTCTCGTCTCTTCCCAATCATTAGAAGTATAAATTATCTCTACATCTCCCTGCCGAGAGCCCATCTCTTCGTATCCCCCGCGCCATTGCGACTCATGTCCGGGCCACCCCAACACGGTCGGCAGACCACTATTGGTCGAGATGCGCGCGTAGCCGGTATAACTCCCACCCACTGCCTCCAAAATCACACCATCGGGTGCGGTTTTTAGCCACGAAACTACAAGGGCATCCGCCGCTTGCACATGCGCCGCGCTGTCCAACGTCAACACACCATTCTGCGCCTTGTTAATTACACCGTAAACCGGATAAATCAAACTCGTTAGCACCAGCACAAAAATAATTATCCCGTATTTCTTTTTGAGCAAAACCGACATCGCGTACGCCCCAGCCAAACTCCATAAAATCCATGCCTGATAATAAAATTTGAAGATGGTATTCATCCGCGTTCCAAATTGGTCACGCAGATAGAAAAATTCGGGGGCGATGACGAGCAGACTGCCCAAAACAATCATAAGTAGGATAAAGGACTGAGCGGGACGCGCGTGAACTTCGACTTGAGCGGCTTCGGTGGGCTTTTTCTTGAAAAATAACAGGGATACTGCCCCTCCTGCAATTGCCAAGAGGGTGAGGAAACTGACCCCAAATTTGACTCTGCGCGCGTTTGCCGAACTAAAAAGCTCGCCAAAACTTGTAAGCCCCTGCGATTGGATGAGGGTCGTCGCTAAAGTTGAATTCGCAATCGAAGCCACCCACGTTAAAAGCCAAGAAAAAAGCCAAAGGGCACCAAGCAAGCCTAAAACGAGTCCGAAGCCACCTTTCCAATTAATATCCTTGTGCCTTAAAGAAATCATCCAAGCGAAGAGGGACAAGAGCAATGTCCCGAACATCACCCAAAGATGCGCCCCGCGGGTGGGATTAATCAGGTTAGGTAAAATGCCGCCTGCTTGAGAGGCAAATCCGAGGTAAAAGGGGAGATAAAGAGCCAGCGCGGCGATGCCGGTAAGGATGCCAAAATAGAGAAAATCTTCAAGGCGTTGCCAGTGCCATCCATCTTCGCGGATGCGTTTTAGCGCGTAAGCAGAGGCGATGAGGGCTGAGGCGGAGAGAATATCCCACGTATTAAGAAACGCAATGCCGCCGAGCGTGAGCGAGACAATAAAGAGCGCAAGGGGCGTGAGTGTGAAAGTGTAGGTGAAAATTTTGCTTCGTCCGCGCCAGCCGCCAAGATAAATATAGAGGGCAATCGCGATGGCGAGCAAAGCGAAAGGTAAAGCAAGAACATGGGGATGCAAATCGCCGAGAATGAAAGAGAAGGCGGGGAATTCATCTATGACTTCACGGTGGTTGCCCATCAAATCGTATTCCTGAATAACGCGTGAGGCGCGCCACCACCACCAAAATCGCTCGGGGATGGGTTGCATGGTGGCAGGGTCGTCACGAAGGTTTTTGATGTCTAGCCAAGTCCAGAAATTGGGGAGTTGGGCTGTCCAGAAAATTCCCTTTTGGTGGATAATTTCGAGAAGGGCTTCAAAATTGGAGATGAGCAGAAGGAAGAGGGGGGCTAATAACGCCGTGAATGATGACTCTTTTTGAAGGGCAAGTTCTTTGTCTTTTTCCCCTTCTTCGAATGTCTCTGTGTTTTCTGTGGCGAATTTTATGGAGAGCAAATTATATAAAATGCCATACGCACCGATTGAACTGAGGGCAAAAACGAGTGCGGTCATCAAATTAAAGGCGATGCTTCCGGCGGTAGCGGTGATTTTGGCAATCATGGCGGTCATAATATAGCCGAAATGATAATAAGAAATTGCGTAGCCTGAAAGCCAAGGATCACGAGGGGGAAAAGTGGGCGAACGAAGAATGGCGTTAATAAAAGCCAATTCCATTGGTTTTTCGGTGCCGAGAGCTTCCGGGTTTGCGGCGCGGAAAAGTGCGAGGGCTGAGAATGTGATGAAAAAGAGGGCTTCAGTTGTGTAGATGAGACGAGCGTTCGCTTTAAGCCAGAGGAGAATTTCAGGAGTTGGGTTATCGGTATTCGTTGATTGATGTCCGGTGGTTTTGGTAAATGCCCAACTGCTTAAACCTATTAATATCGCTAATCCCAACAAGATACCACCGATATTATTTTGGGCAATGCCGAGAGTAGCAAGAATCCAAAAAGCGTAGCTCCAAATTAATAAGCCCGTGGTGCGCGCGAGGGTATACCCCCGATCTGCAAATTTGGGGAAGAGGTGATAAACAAGCGGGAAGGTGAATAGCCCTAAGAGGCTAAGGGTAAGATACCAGAGGAGGAATTGAATCATTTCAGTATTTGCCAATCAATTATCAAATAGTTTCTTGGAGGTGAAATATCCCTTCTGCATTTGGCTCAAACGCACGAATTTCGATAACCGCATCCAAATTCAATGCGCCGTAGATGTGGGGAAATTTCCCATGCAGAGATTTAGGTGCAGATTCCGGTGCAGGGTGTGCGGGTGGATCCCATTGGAGGGGCGC
>CAZERH010000337.1:0-2649 GCA_964515535.1 uncultured Anaerolineaceae bacterium | reverse complement strand
TTTTTCCTTAAAAATCGAGTTTATCCATCACACTAGAAGACCGCGATCTGCGTTTCATTTGCCAACTGAGGAGAGATTTATCGTAAACTTTGCGCATCAAGAAAAATGCGATTACTGCCATTATTGCACCGATGATGCCCAAGGCTAAATAAATAGATGAATAAACTTCGCGAGAAAGACCTGCAGAAATGCTCCAAGAAATGATGCCAAAAACTAATAATGATGCAAAAATAGTGCCTAAAGAAGGCAAATAATTATCAATAAAAATGCTCACTCGTCCCCGTTTCTCATCAGGCACAAGAGCCTGATACGCTTTTCGATTGGATTGGTCTACGGTGTCTAATGTTATTTTTGATAATCCTTGTGCGGGTGCGCTCCCCCAAATGCCGGGAATAATAAAGCTCAAAATAGAGCCGAAGAATAAAGCGAAAGGTAAAAAAGAAAAACTGTTTTTGATGCCCAGTTTTGAGATAATTTTGCCTGAGAAAAATTGCAATAAAACTGAAAAAACGGCAATCACTAAGCTATAGAGGGCAAAAAAATGTTGGAAATTATCCCCAAAATACAAACTCGCATCTGATAAGGTATCGTAAAGAAGAATGGTGAGCGTGATTCCTGCCGAAAACATAATCAAAGATAAATAGCGGAAAGCAGGCACGGTTTTGATAAAATCCCAGCCGCCAGAGAAAATTTTGCCCACAGAATCGCTTTTTTTCTTTACAAAGCGAGTTTGAATTTTTCTAAGACCAAAATAGAGAATCCCAAAATCAAAAAGAAAGGCGAGCGCATTCGCGAAGAGCAAGCGAGGCGCGCCAAAGGAAAAAATCGCGTCTAGCTGTGCGACTATTAATCCCGCAATTGTGCCTAAAAAAGCAAAACTACCGATAACGGGCAATAACCTTCGTCCTTGCGCGGGGCTGTATAAATCGTTCACTAATGCCCAAAAAACGAGAGGGAAAACCAACCATTGTTGGTCGGTGAGCAAATATAAAAGGGTATAGCTAACTTTTATGGGGAAGCCTTCAAGCATAAAACTGAGAGGCAAAATGGCGTAAATTGCGCCCAATAATAAAATAATTCCCCCCAATAATTTCACACGCGGATATTTGTCTATTATCAAAGATTGTGCGCCAGTCGCTAAAATTAGCAGAGCCATATCGCCCGCCCAGACGAGCAAAATATAATAATCTTGTACTTCGCTCAAGAATCCGCTCACCGAAACGACTTTTGTGACCCCCATTGCCGCATAATTGATGAATAAAATCGCGCCTAAAGTTAGGACTAATCGCCATTCGTCTGATTTTACGATGAAGATGCGTTCGGTGAATTTGCTCATGTTTTTTTCGGAGGCGGGAAAAGCACCGCGCGTGTTTTGGGCTTGCTCCCGTTTCAAAAGCGCAGATGTGGAGAAAGACGTTAAATCGCAAGCCCCGACAGATTTCGTCAGGTCTTATTTATGATTTAGGAGCGAGAATTAAATAATCTGCAAGATTTTGTTCCTCTTTTTACCACGGAGAACACAAAGACCACAGAGTTCTTCTCATTTTTTCTCTCAAACTCTGTGCGCTCCGTGTACTTTGTGGTGAAATATTTGTGCAAATTATTAAATTTTCATTCCTTAGTCAACCAAGAGTGCTACAACTTTTTCTAATTCCTTTGTGATTTCATGCTCCGGAAAACGGAGCACAAAAATATCCGAACTTGCTAACGCCATCATCTCATCGGAGTGGGGCAAAATACCGGCTACGGTGCTATTATAAGTGTTTTTAACGCGCTCGCGCACATCTTCAAAATCGAAAATCTGGGGCATTTTATTGATAAGGAGCATCAGGTTGGGGACATCTAGTTTACGGGCGACATCTACAGTGACAGCAGTGCCTTGATAATCTTGCTGGTCGGGGCGCATGATGATGATGAGCGCATCCGATATGGCAATAGAGAGCAAAGTTTCTTCATTGAGACCAGGATGCGTATCTACGATGAGATAATCTAACTCAAGTTTATGGAGCAAATTACGGAATCCATCGTTGAGCAAGCCGACATCGTATCCCTCACGCAAAACGCGCACAATTTCGCCCGCTTTAATGCTGGATGGAATGAGGTAAATTTGACCCTTAATATCTGCACCCAGCCTGCCGGTTACATCATGTGCGGCTTCTTGAATTTCACATTTTCCCCACAGATAATCGTTAAGCGAGTATTTTATATCGCTTTCGTCTAAGCCGAATAGGACGTGAATACCCGGCGATTGAATGTCGGTATCTATTACCCCAACGCGAAAACCTTGCTTTGCGAGTAGGGCTGAAAGGCTGGCGGTGGTGTTAGATTTACCTGTGCCGCCACGAAATGAGTGAATTGATACGATTTTCGACATTTTTTGCTCCCGTTAGTGAATTAGTTGGTTAGTTAGAGAAATTATACTTCATTGCTATTAGAATCTTTGCTCACACAAGTGTGCGCCGCTCCCCTTTTTTTGCTCAAAACTAAAAATTTACTAGCTACCTGACAGTTTCATGATTTGTGTTTATTAGCTCAAGCAAAGTTTTAAAGTTTTTCTTAGGAGCGAGAATTAAATAACCTGCAAGATTTTGTGCCCCTTTTTACCACAGAGTTCTTCTCATTTTTTCTCTCAAACTCTGTGCGCTCCGT
>CAZERH010000336.1:1466-2652 GCA_964515535.1 uncultured Anaerolineaceae bacterium | reverse complement strand
TCAATTACAGCCTATTTAAATTATGACGAATAAACCCGAACCGAACGTGGACTTGAGCTTGCCTCTGGTCTCAATCATCACCCCATCCTTTAACCAAGCCCCCTTTATCGCGGCGACTATCGAATCGGTGCTTAATCAAGACTATCCCAACCTCGAATATATCATCGTGGACGGTGGCTCAACGGACGGGAGCGTAGAAATTATCAAAAGCTACGCCGATAAATTAGCGTGGTGGGTCTCCGAAAAAGATAAGGGACAAACGGACGCGATTAACAAAGGTTTTTCCCGTTCCAAGGGGCAGATTTTGGCATGGCTCAACTCAGACGATACCTACGAGCCAAACGCGATTCGTGAAGCCGTTGATTTTCTTTTGCAAAACCCCACTGTGGGCTTGGTCTACGGCGATTGCAATTTCATTGACGAAAAGGGATATAAATTCGGCAAATTTAACGCCGCCCAAACGGATTTGGCAAAATTACAGCGCGGATATGTCCACATCCCGCAACAGGCATCTTTTTGGCGAGCGGAGCTTTGGCAAGAAGTCGCGCCGCTGGATGATAGCTTCTATTTTGCAATGGATTATGATCTTTGGGTGCGTCTGGCGAAAATCAGCGAATTGCGTTATTTGTCAGGACGTAATTGGGCAAATTTCCGCCTGCATAGTGACGCAAAATCCATCGCCGCCGATGATCGCTGTTGGCCCGAGATGATGCGTGTCCACTATCGCGAGGGCGGCTCATTTTTCTCGATGATGAATGCAAAATATCTCATCCGTAAGGTGGTCGCCCCATGGTGGAATTGGCGAAGACGAAGAAAGATGGAGAACGCGAAGCGTAAAACCTAAAACATATTGCATATTTTGCAAAGATTTACGCGTAGGGGCGACCAGCCGGTCGCCCCTACATTTGGAGAAAATAATGGATTGGCTTTTATCTCCCCCCTCAAAAAATGATTTTTTACGCCTTTTGCGCGCCTGGAAGTTTTGGCTTTTGGCTTCGGTTTTGGGCGCGGTAGTTGGCGCGTGCGTATACTTCATTTTTCCGCCCGATTATCGGGCGCGGGCGACTGTTGTTGTGGATTTCAATCTTGAAGAATCTTGGGAGCAAATCCCCGACCGGGAACTTTTCTATTATCTCGAACGGGAATCGCGGAAGTTGGTCGAAGTGGCATGGGCAGATGAAACGGT
>CAZERH010000336.1:0-1366 GCA_964515535.1 uncultured Anaerolineaceae bacterium | reverse complement strand
GCTTTTTTTGCCCGCTTTTCATTAGAGAAACTTGCGCAGGTTCTGTGGGGGTTGGTTTTGCTTAGTTTGCCCGTCACCTCTTTTCGCTTTTTTCCTTTTTTAGGAAAACATACCTACGTCCGTCCTTTGGCGTTTTACCCTTTGGCGTTGCTCTATTTGATTCTTTTTTTACGTTTATTAAAGAAAGAAATAAAACTCCCGTGGAGTAACGTACTTTTACCTCTCTTACTCTTTTTGATTTTTACTGTCTTTGCTACAGCTTCGGGGGCATTACTCGCCCCAATTCCATTACGTGGAAATGAGTATTGGGGGCGCGCAATCCGTGCCTTTGTCACTTTTGGGATTGGGCTATCTTTTTTCATTGCCGCGCTTTGGATGCACCGTGACGAAGATGATTTGCGTCACTCGCTTAAATGGCTATATGCAGGGCTTGCGTTAACCATCCTTTGGGTGGGAGTTCAGGCAATTGCCCTCCACACACCTTTGCTCAAGAAGGGGCAGGTCTCTGCATGGCAGGAGATTTTTTCGATGCGCGGGTTAACAAAAGTACGCCGTGTTTCAGGATTTGCCTTTGAAGCCTCTTGGCTGGCAGGGCAACTGATTACGCTTTATATTCCTTGGCTCTTTGCTTCAATTCTCACTCGCTTTCGTGTTACTAAATATAAATGGCTGGAGCCTCTTCTCCTCATCGGAGCAATTGCCTCTCTGTTATTGACGTTCTCGCGCGGGGGGATGCTCATCGGCATTATCGCGGCGGGAATTACATTGCTCGTTAGTGGGAGAAAGGCGATTTCGCGTGTATGTCACTGGTTTTTTAATCCCAAAAAATCTGCTCAACCTGTGAGGATTCGATTTTTCGCTACTCGTGCAGTCTTTTTACTTCTCATTATCGCAATGCTTTGGAGTGGAGTTGCCTTCATCGCTCAACAAAAATATGTTTCTCGTTTATGGACAGTGGAAGCGAAAAGCATCTCAGATTATTTTGTGCAAATCAACGCGGGAGGACGGCTCACCTATCTTTGGTCGGCGACCAAAGTTTATGCGGCGCATCCTATTTTGGGTACAGGCTTGGGGAGTGCGGGCTTTTACCTTTTTCAAAATTACCCCGATTGGGCAATGGTTAATAATCCCGAAATTGCTCGACAACTTAACCCCACAAGTTATCTTTACCCCAACGCAAAAAATCTATACGCACGTCTTTTAGTAGAAACAGGCATTATTGGTTTTTCAATTTTCGGTAGCTTTATGCTTGCGATTCTTGCCCAAATTGGCATTGCCCTGAAACACAATAAATTTATAGGTATTGCCGGGCTTTTCTCCTTTATCGCGAACATAAGTTACTACCTTATGCAAGATTCCTTCGCTA
>CAZERH010000335.1:0-2655 GCA_964515535.1 uncultured Anaerolineaceae bacterium | reverse complement strand
TAATTCACATAAAGCGTACACTATATTTCACATTCATCCCTCCATTTCTCCCTAAATCAATCTTTTTCAAGTATTATTGACCCATGCGAAAATTCGATTCTCCCTATATCGCCGATTGGTTTGCCATCTCGTTGCGCTGGCTGACCATTTTCGCGTTAAGCGTGAGCGTGGATAAAGAAGGCGGAATTTTTATACTTTTACCACTCGCCTTTTTGGCTTTGTGGAATTTGGGCATGAGCGTAATGGCGGGGTTAAATATCCGTTTAAGTTATCACCGTCAATTTGCTGTTTTCATCGACCTTCTTTTTGCCGGAATTCTGTTTTGGACACAAGGCGGGGTAAGCGGTGCGGTTTTATGGGTGGGCATTTTGCCCATTCTAAGCGGGGCAATCTATTTTGAAATTCTGGGCAGTATGCTGACAGCTGGCGTAATGGCGATAGTCACTTTTACCTATTCTTATTTTAAAATGCCAACAAATTCATTGATTGCGGGGGGAGTTGGTGCAATCGCGACTTTAGCTCTGGGGCTTTTGTTAGGGTTTTTGAGCCATCGCCTTATTAATAGTTTGCGCCTCCTGCGAGAAGAGCAAGATAAAAAAGAAAAAAAACGACAGCGAGTAGAAAACGAACGCTTACACGCAGTTTATGAACTTACCAGCACCCTAAATGCAACGCTGAGTTATAAACGTGTCTTAGAATCTGCGCTTGATTTAAGCGTGAGAGCTTTGCATCCGGACGAAGACGAAAATTTTAGCGACCAAATTGTGAGCGCGGTTTTGCTTTTTGTGGGAAATAAGTTGATTGTAAAATCTGCACGCCGATTTACAAACGCCGACCAAAAACTTGTTTTTGCCGGCACCGATGGTATTTTAGGGACATCTATTTCAGAAGGCGAATCTGTGCTAACGCAAAATGTAAATAATGATCCCGAATTAAGCCGCGTGATAGCCTTACGCACTTGCACCTCTAGCTATTCTGTACCACTCCGCACAGGATTTACCGTTTATGGCGTTTTACTCTTTTCTCATCCCTCCCCCGATTTTTTCACAGAAGAGCGGCGAGAAATGCTCGAATTGATTGGGCGACAATCGGTGATTGCCATTCAAAACGCTCGCCTATATCAAGACCTGATCGAAGAAAAAGAACGTATGATTGAAGTGCAAGAAGAAGCGCGAAAAAAACTCGCTCGTGATCTGCACGATGGACCCACACAATCTGTTTCAGCAATTGCAATGCGCCTGAATCTGATTCGTATGATGCTCACCCGCGCCCCCGATAAAGTTGAAGAAGAACTCATCCGTGCAGAAGATTTGGCGCGCCGCACGACCAAAGAAATCCGTCACATGCTCTTCACTTTGCGCCCCTTAGTTCTAGAATCGCAAGGTTTACGCGCCGCTCTCGAATCAATAGCTGAAAAAATGGACGAAACCTTCGGGCAAAAAGTCCAAATTGAGGTAGACGATAAAATTATCGAAAAACTAGAAATGGGGAAACAAGGCGTTATCTTCTTCCTTTCTGAAGAAGCGGTTAATAACGCTCGAAAACATGCCAAAGCCAGCCTGATTCGAGTGCGTTTGCGTTATTTAGATCACAGCCTTGTCGTTCTTGAAATCAAAGATAATGGAGAGGGCTTTGATGTAAAAGCCGTTACCGAAAACTACGCCGACCGTGGCAGTTTGGGGATGGTCAATCTCGATGAACGTACCGAATTGATTAACGGACTGCTCCATATCGATTCTGCGCCCGACAAAGGGACAAATGTGCAGGTCTTCATTCCGCTCACCGAAGAAGCCGCCGACCGTCTCCACCGCGCCAAATAGAGGTTCCCCATGCCTACTGCTACAGATTTATATTACTTCTCCCACGAGGCAGAAGACCCCACCAGCACGCCTATTATTCTTATTCACGGAGCAGGTGGTTCACATCTCCATTACCCGCCGGAACTTCGACGACTTAACGGGTTCCAAGTTATCGCCCTCGATTTACCCGGTCATGGAAAATCAGCAGGTTTGGGGAAACAAAATATCAACGATTATGTGCAAGCTATTCAAAATTTTATGGATGCGATTAACTTGCCCACCGCCCTCATCATCGGGCATTCGATGGGCAGTGCTATTGCCCTTCAACTTGCTTTAAGCGCGCCCGACCGTGTGCTTGGTCTCGTTTTGTTGGGCAGTGGAAGCCGTTTACGCGTTGCCCCTTCAATTTTAGAAAATACGGCTACAGAAGCAACTTTCCCTCTTGCCGTCAAGACAATTGTAGATTGGTCTTTTGGATCTCAAGCCTCAGACCGCCTCAAAGAACTTGCCGTCCAGCGGATGCAGGAAACCCGTCCTACTGTTTTACATGGCGATTTTATTGCCTGCAATAAATTTGACCTTAGCGAAGAACTTGGTAAAATTGAAAAACCTACGCTGATCATCTGCGGTGCAGAAGATAAAATGACCCCGCCGAAATACTCTAAATCGCTCCATGAACAAATCCCCAACGCAGAGCTTAACCTCATCGAAGGGGCGGGGCACATGGTCATGCTCGAAAAACCCTACCAAGTTGCGGAGGCGATAGAGAATTTTGTAGAAAAACTCACTCCCGCCATAGTCCTCAATAGTGGCAGTGCAGATAAATTGACCGATTAGAAAAAAATCCTGTTCTTTT
>CAZERH010000334.1:0-2672 GCA_964515535.1 uncultured Anaerolineaceae bacterium | reverse complement strand
CCCTCCTCGCTTTCAAGCGTTGTCTCGTCCATTTTGCAGTTGGGAACGAAGAAGTCCACATGACCACTCGCCTGCAAGGCGTAAAAACGCGTTTTCTGCCCTTCAATAAAGATAGTGTCAACCCCGTCAACCCGCACGGGCATAAAACCCATTATCTCTGGGAAGACATTTGGCGACCCGCCACCCTGCTAAACCTGATTCAAAATTATCTCCACCTGCAAAAAAACACCGAGAAAATCTACAATCCCCGCAGTGGCGAACTGGTCGAAAAAGAATCAGATGTGCTGATCTTCCCGCGTTTTCATCAATTGGATGTCGTTCGCTCTATTTTGGATGGCGTGCGCCGTGAGGGGTGCGGGTCAAATTATCTAATTCAACATTCGGCGGGATCCGGCAAATCGAACTCGATAGCCTGGCTTGCCCACAGCTTGAGTGCTTTCTATCAACATCCAGCTGATAAAGAGCGTTTATTTGATTCCATTATCGTTGTCACCGACAGGCGTGTGCTGGATAAGCAACTCCAAAATACCATCAAACAATTTGAACAAGTGCGCGGCGTAGTCAAAAAGATAGACAAAAACTCCGCCCAACTGCGCGAAGCGTTAGTAAACGGCAAAGCGATCATCACCACCACCCTGCAAAAATTCCCCGTCATCTCGCAGAGCATGACGCAACTCAAAGGGCAGAGATTCGCTGTCATCATAGACGAAGCCCACTCCAGTCAATCGGGGGAATCGGCAAAGCATCTCAAAAAGACTCTGTCGGTTGACCTCGACCAAGCCGAAAACGCGGATGACACCGAGAAGGATATCGAAGAGCGCATTATCGAAGAAATCCGCACGCGCGGTCCCCAAAATCACATCTCCTATTTCGCCTTTACAGCTACACCCAAAAATAAAACGCTGGAACTCTTCGGACGCAAAAATGCGGAGGGGAAACCGGTCGCCTATCATATCTACTCTATGCGGCAGGCAATTGAAGAGAATTTTATTTTAGATGTGCTAAAAAATTACACCACCTTCAAACGCTATTTCAAATTGGTCAAAACCATCCCGGCAGATAGCGAATACGAAAAAAAGAAAGCCATCCGTTTGCTGACCTCCTATGTAGATTTGCAACCTCACGCCATCGAAACCAAAACCCGCCTCATGCTCGACCATTTTTTAGAAAAAACCGCCTCCGCCATACAGGGACGCGGGCGAGCGATGATTTTAACGCGCTCTCGTTTGCACGCCGTCAAATTTTATTTGACCTTGCAAAAAATTATGCAAGAAAAAGGCTTGGGATACGGCGCATTGGTCGCCTTCTCAGGCACGGTTAAAGACCCGGACAGTGGCGCGGAATATACCGAAAAAGGGCTCAACCAATTGCCCCCTAAAGTGGGCATTCCGGACGCGTTTAAAACGCCCGATTATCGTATTTTGGTTGTAGCAAATAAATTCCAAACCGGTTTTGATGAGCCGCTTTTGCATACCATGTATGTCGATAAAAAATTGGCGGGCGTGCAGGCGGTACAAGCCCTAAGCCGCCTCAACCGTACCCGCGCCGGAAAAACCGAAACCTTCGTGCTGGATTTTGTGAACGAAAGCGAGGAGATACAATCTGCTTTTCAGCCTTATTACCAAACCACCCTGCTCGAAGCAGAAACCGACCCTAATCGGCTTTATGATTTGCAAAGTGACTTGGCAAATTTTGAAATTTATACCGAGCAAGATATAAATGCCTTCGCCGAAATTTTCTTCGATCCTAAAGAATCGCTAGAGAAAATTCAACCTGTGCTGGATAGCATTGTGATTAACTGGGGCTATAAGCATGATGAGGAGCGCGAAGATTTTCGCTCTACTTTGCATAAATTTATCCGCCTGTATGCCTTTGTATCTCAAATCATCACCTTTGAAGATGTCGATTTAGAAAAACTCTACGTTTTTGCTAAAGCCCTTAACAAAAAATTACCACGTCGCGAGAATAAACTCCCCTACGAAATCCGCGATGCCGTTGATCTTGATTCCTTCCGCTTGCAAGAAACCTATAAGGGCGCGATAGCGTTGGAAAAAGAAGACGGCGACCTACCCGGCAATGGAGGAGGCCTCCTATTTTCTCCTGATGAGGAGCGTGATTTGCTCTCACATATACTCCACGTCCTTAACGAAACCTACGGCATTAATCTCAGCGAAGAAGATAAGGTAGATATGCAAAATATCCGCGCTCGCCTTATCTCGGATGAAGGTTTAGAAGCAACCATGAAGGCAAATAATCCCCTCGATGCCAAACGCTATAAATTCGACCAAGTCCTCGATGAAATCCTCCTCGAGTTTGTCGCCACCAAACTGGATTTATACAAAAAACTGACCGACCCGAAAGTGAATGCCATGTTGAAACGTCAATGGTTTGAAGGCTATGCAAAGGGGATAGATGAACAGAGTGCAGAAGCGCGGTAAAACAAAGGAAAAATAAAATGCCAAAAATCAACTACGAAATCACGAAAAAACTCGGCGTACTCTCCACCTCCGCTAAAGGCTGGACAAAAGAACTCAATCTAATTAGCTGGAATGGCAACGCCCCGAAATATGACCTCCGCACTTGGTCTCCTGAGCATGAGAAGATGGGGAAGGGAATCACTTTGACGGAAGAAGAGATAGTAGAGTTGAAGAAAATATTGACTGAAATTTAAG
>CAZERH010000333.1:0-2686 GCA_964515535.1 uncultured Anaerolineaceae bacterium | reverse complement strand
TGGCAAATAATAGATTCAACGTCCTGCTGATTGATTTACGCAATCACGGCGATTCGGAAGTCACCGGAAAACGCTTTACAGGAACGGATGAATATAAAGACGCACTCGGCGCGTACGATTGGCTCATTTCACAAGGATACGCACCCGAATCAATCGGGATTATGGGCGTTTCGATGGGGGCGGCAACTAGCATAAATGCGTTTGGAAAAGAGTCGAATCTATCAGCCCTATGGTCTGATTCGGCTTATGCTTCGCTCTCCATCGTTTTGGACGATCAACTTGTGATGAACGGTCTCCCCGCGTTTATGAAAGGGGCGATTATGACCGTGGCAAAAATAGACGGCTATGATTTAAACGAAATCAGCCCACTCGAAGAAATCCAAAAGAATGCCAACCGCCCCATCACCATTATTCACGGCACAGAAGATGAGTGGATTAACGTCTCATCCGCCTATTTGCTCCACAATGTCTCGGGGCAAAACGCCGAATTATGGATTGTCGAAGGCACGCATCATGTTGAGGCAATGTTCGTTTATCCCGAAGAGTACGCGAGGCGGATGGTCGCGTTTTTTGATGAGACTTTAGCAGAATAGATTCTAACTGCCAATCCATCACTAGTGAAAATCTGACAGGTTTTAAAGACCTATCAGATTTTTTTGTTTAAAATTCGAGAAGCACAAAAGCCTTTTAAACCCTCAGCAAGTTTGGGTCACGCGCGACGCAAGGCGTTCATCCCTTGACATGAAAAGAAGTAGGATTATAATGTGACCTTCTAGTCACATGACCTAGAGGTCATATCCTATGCCAAAACAAACATTTTATAATCTCCCTGATGAAAAACGAAATACGATTATCCATGTTGCGGTGGATGAATTCATCGAACACGGTTTAGAGAACGCGTCCACGAACAGGATTGTGGCAAAAAGCGGGATTTCAAAAGGCAGTTTTTATCAATACTTTGAAGATAAACGCGATGTTTTTAGGCACTTGCTGACAATACTTGAGCAAGAGAAAATGGCGTATTTCAAAAATATCACGCCCCCTTCGCTGAATATGGATGTTTTCGCTTATTATCGTTGGATGGTTAAGGCGGGGATGGCGTTTAACTCGGCGCATCCGAAAATCGCACAAGCTGTCAGCCGCGTTTTGCTGGGAGAACGATTATTTTATACACAATACTTTGCGGATAGTCGCGAAAAAACAAAAATCTTTTTTGTGACGATGATTGAAAGCGCGATGGCGCGTGGCGAAATTGATCCCAGCGTGGACGTGGAACTAGCAGTGATGGTGATGGAGACTTGGCAAAATACCATCACAACCTATATTTTGGACGAGGGCATGAAGCAAGAGAATTTTGAAGCCTGGGTGCGCTCGCCGGAAACACAAGAAATGATTGATAAACTTTTATATGTGATGGAATATGGCTTGCGTAAAACCGAATCAACCTTCACCCCTCCGCCCAAAAGGAGCAAATAATGCTACTCTTTTTCAAATTGGCTTGGCGAAATCTCTGGCGCAATAAACGCAGGACGCTGATTGTGGTGATGGCAATGGGGATGATGATGTCTTTTCTCGTCATGTACGATGGGATGCTGGTCGGTTTTGAATCGGCGGTTTACGGCAACGCCATCAAGCTTAGTGGCGGGAATATCCAAATTCGCGCTATCGGTTACGAAGATTCATATAGCGCAAACCCGCTTTTGCCAATGGGAGACGGTTTAGACGCGGTGCAAGCCGCGCAAGCCCAGCCAAATGTAGAAATCGCCCTGCGCCACGCCAACACCGGCGGTTTGGTCACAAATCGTGCGGGGGCTTTCCCCGTCAGCATTTATGGCATAGAACCGGAGATAGAGGCTGAAGTTAATCCCATTTTTCAAGAAGAATTCCTCTCGGATGGTCGCCTCCTCAAAGCAGATGATGAAGATGTCATTTTCATTGGACGGGGACTGGCAGAAGCAATGGAAATCGGTATAGGCGACCGCATCACCATGAGTGGCAAATCCATCCACGAAGAGATGCGAAAACGCACCATGACGGTCATCGGCATCTACGATATCAACCTAAGCTCTCTCGAACGTCAGGGGCTTTATATTTCGCTCAACGAAGCGCAAAATCTCTATGGTCTGGGCGAAAACATCACCGAAGTCATCCTCTACACGAAAGAGACCGGCAAAGAAGACCCCATCGTAGCGAGTCTCAACGCTTCATTATCAGGATATGAAATCTCCACATGGAAGACCTCCATTCCCGAACTGAGTTCAACGCTCGAAATGAAAAATGCGATTATGACCGGATTCAGCGCGGTGATTTTGGGGATTGCCGCGATTGGCATCTTCAACATTTTGCTGATGGCAATCTACGAGCGCACGCGTGAAATCGGCTTGCTCGGTGCCATCGGGCTTAAACCGCGACAAATCTCATTTCTCTTCCTCCTCGAAGGAATCATGATCGGCATCATCGGCGCAATAGTCGGCACGCTCATGGGATATTTAATCACGCTAATTTTGAGCATCTACGGGATTAATTACGCCTTTGCCGTTGATATGGTGGATTATATGGCTCTGATGGGGACACATATCTACCCCGCCTTTGACATCAATCTCACCTTAGAACGCGCCGGTATGGTTGCGCTTATCTCCACCTTAGCCGCGTTTTATCCTGCCCTTGAAGCCTCGCGCCGAGAACC
>CAZERH010000332.1:0-2688 GCA_964515535.1 uncultured Anaerolineaceae bacterium | reverse complement strand
CCATCATTTCATCGAAACAGATAATTACGATCCCGCATTATGGTTTGTTGCCTACGATGGAGACAAAATTGCGGGGCATAGCATCTGCCGCCCATACTCGCATGAAGACGAAAGTATGTCTTGGGTTTCCTCACTCGGTGTTCAGCGTGCATGGCGAAAGCGCGGGTTGGGATTAGCCCTCTTGCAACATTCTTTTGGCGAGTTTTATAAACGCGACAGAAAGTTAGTCGGTCTCGGTGTGGATGCAACCAGCCTGACCGGCGCGCTTCGTCTCTACGAGAAAGCGGGCATGAGCATCTACTCGCAATTTGATAAATACGAAAAAGAGATTCGTGCTGGCAAGGAAATTAGCGTACAATCTATAGAAGAATAATTTAGAAGAAGCGTGTTGGGTTTGTTTTAACGGAAGATATTATTTTTCGCAACATAGCCCATTAAAGGGTATCAAGCCAAAATTCAAGTCCGGCGCGCTTTTCCATCCCAAAAGGAGTTAAAGATGCAAATTAAATGTTCACATTGCAATAAAATGTTCGCCGAAAATAAAGACGCCGCCCTCGCGGGCATGTACGCCATCTACCACGAGGGGCAAAACCATTATGACGCCACCTGCATTCACTGTCAGCGCGCTGTGCGTATCTCTGACGAGCGGATGAAAGAAACTTATCCCAATTGGGAAGCCGAATACGAAGAAATGATGAAGCGCGCCGCGGAGTTCGAAAAAAAGCAAGCCGCGTTAAAGAAGCAAGCTGAAGAGCGCAAAGGCAAACCGAAGAAAGAAAAGAAAAAAAGAAAACGCAACCGATGAGCATCAAAGCCGTAATTTTTGATATGGGTGGTGTGCTGGTGCGGACAGAAGACCGCGCGCCGCGCGCCGCTTTGGGCTTGCGTTTTGGCAAAAGCTACAACGAGTTGGAGCAAATTGTTTTTGCCAACAAATCCAGCGGACGCGCTTCTCGCGGCGAAATCGGCGCGCGTGAACACATGCTCTACGTCATGCGCACCCTCAATCTCCCCGAAACAGACGAAGCCATCGACAACTTTGTAGATGAATTTTTCCTCGGTGATGAAGTAGACCGCGAGATGATTAACTATATCCAATCCCTGCGCCCACGCTATAAAACAGTCATGCTAAGTAATGCTTGGAATAACCTGCGCAAGGTGCTCGTCAACAGATGGAAAATAGCCCCTGCCTTCGATGAGATATTTATTTCGGCTGAGATGGGTCTTGCAAAACCAGACCCTAAAATTTTTGAGATGGTTTTAACAAAACTAGGCGTAGCCCCGGAAGAATGTGTCTTTGTAGACGATTTTATCCAAAATATCGAAGCCGCCCGCAAGTTGGGGATGCACGCCATCCATTTTCAGGATGTAGATGTGGTGATAGGTGAATTGCGGAAGTTTTTAGGATAAGCCCCCGAGCATAAATAATTTGGTGTTTATGTAATGATGATAGCAGGCATTGTTATGGGCAAAAAAGCACAACTATCTGTGATGAGTGCAGAAATTTCCTATAGCGCAAAGGACAAGAGTATTGGGTAGTGGCTAAAATTGACTGATAGCCAGTTTTAGGTAAAATTTACCACTACCATCTAACGAAACCAGATTTGGGTGCAAAACAGGGTGAATAATATCCAAGTCACGGAGAACACGGCTACAACTAATAATCCGGCAAGCACTGAATACCAAGTGTATAGCAGGTTTTCGGATTTTGTCATCCGCCCGCCTTGCGCGCTTTTTCGCGCGGTAGCTTCCTCACGGCGGATTCTCTTATCATGCCAAGGCATGCCATCTACGTCCATGTTGCAGACAACCGTCCCGTTATCATCATCATATTGTTTTTGTTTATTTTTCATTTGTCGAAAGGGGTAATTTAATTATAAAGATGGCAGGCGACCACATGTCCCGGCTCAACTTCTTTGGTTTCCGGAATGACTTGTTTACATATCTCCATACATTCCCGACATCGCGTGTGGAACTTGCAACCCGATGGAGGGTTGGCAGGAGAAGGAATGCTACCCTCGAGGATAATACGGTTTCTCTTCGCTGTAGGATCAGGGACAGGCGCGGCACTTAAAAGAGCCTGTGTATAGGGGTGCAATGGATTTTTGAAAATCGCAGTTTTGCTTCCTGACTCAACTAAACCGCCCAAATACATGACGCCCACATCATCGGAGATATGCTCCACTACGGAGAGATCATGCGAAATAAAGAGATAGGTCAGCTTGTACTGTTCCTGTAAATCATTAAGAAGGTTAATAATCTGTGCCTGAATTGAAACGTCTAGTGCAGATACCGGCTCATCACAGACAATAAACGAAGGATTAAGGGCAAGTGCCCTCGCTATGCAGATACGCTGGCGTTGCCCTCCTGAAAACTCGTGCGGGTAACGGTCCTTATGGTATGGCTCCAATCCGCAGGATTTCATTATTTTATCAAGATAATCATTGTATTCGTTGTCCGGAACAATCTGGTGTTCTCTGACTGCCTCGCCAATAATCTCACTGACCGGAAGACGTGGAGAAAGGCTCGAAAATGGATCCTGAAAAATCAACTGATGTTTCGGGCGAACAAGACGCAATTCTTTACGAGAGAGTTTGTGAATATCAACTCCGGAGAAGAGCACCTCTCCATCAGTTTTTTCGTTTAAGCGCAAAATCGTCTTTCCGACTGTCGTTTTACCACAACCAG
>CAZERH010000331.1:0-2705 GCA_964515535.1 uncultured Anaerolineaceae bacterium | reverse complement strand
ACCCCCATCGTTGCCGGAAATTGGAAAATGAATAAAACTATCGCAGAAGCTCGCGAGCTAGTTGCCGAATTTATCCCCCTTGTCAAAAATATACCCGATGTGAAAATCGTTCTCTGCCCACCCTCAACCGCCCTGCTCCCCGTTTCAGCTTTACTGGAAGGAACGGATATTGGGCTGGGCGCGCAAAATATGCACTGGGAAGTTAGCGGCGCGTACACGGGTGAACTTGCTCCCGCTATGGTGAGCGAATTTGCCGATTTCGTCATTCTTGGTCACTCAGAACGCCGCGCTTATTTTGGCGAAACCGATGAAAGCGTCAATAAAAAAATCAAATCTGCCCAAGCCGAGGGATTAATGCCCATCGTTTGTGTGGGCGAAAGTCTCGAAGAAAATAAAGCCGATGAGACAGAAAAAATCATCACCGGTCAAATCAAAGCAGGGCTGAAAAATGTTGGGGCAAATTTAGTTATCGCCTACGAGCCGATTTGGGCAATTGGCACCGGTCTCGCCGCAACTGCCGAAGTAGCCAACAACACCATTAAAATAATTCGTGCGGTTCTAACAGAACTCTTCGGCGCAGACGATGCGCAGAAAATCCGCATTTTATATGGCGGATCGGTCAAGGGGAGCAACGCCACCGAATACTTCTCTCAATCCGATATAGACGGCGCATTAGTTGGCGGCGCATCGCTCAAAGCGACTGCCTTTGCAGAAATTGTAGTTGCCGCACAAAAAGAAACAGTAAAATGATTGGTATAAAAACTTGGCAGGTCTTAGAGACCTGTCAGGTTTTTATTTTTCCTTTCTCTTGAACCTCTCCTCCCTCAACGGTCTCATCTGGCTCCTGTTCATGTTGGTGCCATTTATATTTTTAGAACGCGCTTTGCATCGTGAAATACAGGCAGTTTTTTTGATTCTAACGCGCCGCGCCGATATTACAATGCTGTTATTCTCTTTGCTTTTCTTCCCCGGCGTATTTATTCATGAACTGAGTCACTTTTTAATGGCAACCATTCTCTTTGTACCTACGGGAAAAATCTCCCTCATCCCGGAATCTATGCCCGATGGACGTTTAAGGCTGGGGTACGTAGAAGTTTCCAAAGCCGATATTTTGCGCGATTCTCTGATTGGTATGGCACCCCTCATCGCGGGCGGATTATTCATCTCTTACGCGGCAATTTACAAGTTTAATCTCATCCCACTCTGGGACGTGCTTCGCCAAGCTAATTTCTCGTTTTTTTGGTCTGGCTTAGCATCCTTACCCTCTCAACCCGATTTTCTGCTCTGGTTTTATCTTACCTTTACCGTGAGCAGTACCATGCTCCCCTCGGAATCGGATAGACAAGCCTGGCTTCCTCTGGGCGGAGCCATTCTTTTTCTCGTCACTATCGCTATGTTCGCCGGTGCAGACGTGTGGATTTTAGAAAATATCGCCCCTCCGCTAAATATCTTCTTTCAATCCATAGCCGCTATCTTTGGCTTAAGTGCAGGAGTGCATTTATTCTTAATTTTGCCTTTCTTGTTAATGCATAAATTACTAACAAGGGTTACGGGCTTGGATATCGGCTCATAGATTTCAGACATCAGCAATCGGAGGTTAGCAATCTATCTAAATTCCGAAATCTCTCACGCCGTCCCAAACTGCCTATCGCCCGCGTCCCCAAGACCGGGAAGAATATAGCCGATTTCGTTTAGTTTTTCGTCAATTGCGGCGAGATAAATCGGCACATCGGGGTGTGCCTCTTGCATCGCGGAGATGCCTTGGGGGGAGGCTATCATGGCGATGAATTTGATTCTGTTCACGCCCCACCGTTTCACGATGTCTACGGTGGCAACCGCTGAACCGCCGGTAGCAAGCATCGGGTCGAGGACGAGGCAAACAGAGACAGTGGGGGAGATGGGTAATTTATTATAGTATTCTACCGGTTGCAGAGTCTGCTCATCCCGATATAGTCCAATATGCCAGACTTCTGCGGAAGGCATTAATCCCCACACACCTTCTACCATTCCTAATCCCGCTCGTAAAATGGGCACAAGACCAATTTTTTCTTTGAGTTCAAAGCCATCGGTTTCTTTAAGTGGCGTTTCAACTTTGCGTGGGGAGGTGAGCAAATCGGCAGTGGCTTCATAAGTTAATAATGCGGCAATTTCACGCGTTAGTTCACGAAATTTCTTCGGTTGTGTATTTTTGTCGCGCAAACGGGTTAGTTTATGGGCAACAAGGGGATGTTGAGACGGATATATATTTGACATGTTTTTCTCCTAAAAAAAATGTATACTGATTATATCCGATATTAAGTAGGCATAAGGAGGTACCTTAATGAAAACCCTAAAATTTATTCGCAATGCCATTCGTTTTTTTTCAGCTTTATTTTACTCAGTTTGGCTCTTAGCACCTATTATGTTTTCGCTGAAGTTTCCGTTCCCCAAGAAGACCAAACCCAAGATACGCCCCTTACCTCTCCGCCTGCGAGTGCAGACCCGCGCTACCTGAGCGGTTTTGGTGTAGATAATGACTATACCATTTTTTATGAAGATCGAAACAACGTCACGAACTGCCCTTATGGCGCGCGGATTTACTTCGTTCAGACTTTAGATGGCGCATTTGATTTTTCAGCACCTACGAGAACAAATATCTGCGACACTCATTTTGTCGTTAAAGATATGACCATCACGATTGGAGGAACGACCTACGACTAACGAGA
>CAZERH010000330.1:0-2709 GCA_964515535.1 uncultured Anaerolineaceae bacterium | reverse complement strand
GTCGGTTCTCCGCCGGTAAAGGTGACGTGGGGGATGCCAGCGTCCCAAGCTCGGTCTAGAATCGATGTCCATTCCGCGGTATTCAGTTCACGGTCAACGCGTTTCACGGGTGCGTCATCCGCCGACATGCCTTTGGGCAGGTTATAGGTGAGGGCGCAATCCAAGCGGAGCGGGGCGGTTAATCCCTCTGCATGAGGGGGAACGCGCTCAAATCCCAGATAGGAGACAGGGTCGAGGTCTTCGGTGCGGACGAGAGTCCCAATCCGCTCAATGAGGAGGTGGAAATCCTCCAAAGCGCGCTCTTTTTTGACGCGATAGCGTTTTGAAACGCGTTTTGCGGCTTCTTCCGGTGAAACGCCTTTGATGAAATAGTAGGCGTATTCGGTGGCGGTCGGGTTGAGGTGTAAAATCGTTGCGGCGTTAATGATGAGCAAACCGCTCCCATCTGCGTGCATTCGCAGGTGTAGGCGGAAGGGTGTGTCGGTTTCGGGTGGGGATTCGTAATGCAATACGCCCGCAGGGAGGGGTTTTGCGGGGGTGAAAAAGTCGAATATGCTCATGGGAACTCCTTTTTTTGAAATGCAGAACGATGAATGCGGAATGATGAATGTTTTTATCTCACGCAAAACTTTGCGTTTTTGTGTGAGTTTACGCTCTCTCTGACAAAACCAGATTCAGAAAAATGTTTTCTTCAAATTAAGGCGAGCTACCGCCGCTGTGTTTTAGAAAACCTGACAGATCTTTGCGTAGCCCATCGCTAATTTCTAAGGTGGCGAGATCTGTCAGGTTTTAAATCGTTAAGATATTCTATGGAACAAAAACCTCAAGCTCATGGAACATAAACTCAGCGAGGGGGATGTCAAATGTTTCTGCACCAACCCCTATACTGCCGTTTGTAAATTGAGAGTCTTGCACAGAATCAATCAATTCACCATTAATCGTAAAGGTTAGTTCATCTCCTTTGCAAACAGCGGTCATGTGGTTGGGGTTGTTTCCAACTCTAATATTATTGCTAGCACCCGAGGCGAGTTGTGTAAAAGTTTGATCAGCATTAAAATCATATTTTCCGATATGCCAGTATCCGCCTGTATCAAGTTGGAAAACATACATGCCATCTTCTGTTGCACGGCAGTAGAGATCAATATAAGTGAAGTTTGTTCCACTGGTTTTCTCTACATCTGCTTCCATGCGTACATCACCATCATTTAGATTGTTGTAATAGGCTATCCAAAAGTCATAATCTTCAGGTACTTGAACATAAAGTCCATCAGAACGAGATTCGCTTTTATATCCAGCCAAGGTGTCTTTTGCTTTTATTTCCCAATCTCCGATGTCATCAAAAGTTGTTTTGTAGATTAAGTCACCTGGTTGAGGTTTTGGTGTTGCCGTAGGTTCTGGAATGGGAGTATTGGTTGGTTCGGCGGTTGGCTCAAGCGTAGCTGTTGGCTCAGGTACAGTAGTGTTTTCCTGAGTTGGTTTTTCTTGAGCAGGTTCTTCTACGGGAGTTGTTTCTCCATTGCTTGACAGGCAACTTAAAATAAGAACAAGTGCCAGACTAAAAACGATAAGTTTTCTTGATGTCTTCATTTTTTCTCCTTTGGTTGGTTGAATAAGTGTCATCTTTAGGGATAGAAGATATAAAAACAAAGCTTCATATCTCCCCGCCCCCTTTTTGCTAAATATTTGTGTTAACCAATAAATCCTCCTCTTCTTCAAACTGCAACGGACACCCGCCGCCGCACTCAGCCAACAAATCGCAACCAGTACATTTCGAGGGTAAGCCCTGTCTCTCGCGTAGCTTCACCGATAAATTGTGATTCCAGATCGAATCCCAGCTATCACGGAGCAAATTCCCAACCGGCGTGTAATAGGATTGGCAGGGCAACACCGCACCATCCGGCTCCACGCACATATTATAGAGCGCGGCAGTGCAACCTTTGATTCCTAAATTCAGCGCGGTCGGGTCGAAATTGCAGTATTGCGTGGGCGTGTACCAAATCAGCTTTTGTCCACGCATCTGCGTTTTTAGTTGCGCGGTTTCAAGCAACGGGGTGAGTTCGCTTTCGTCCAATCCCGTGCCTACGTTTTTGCCGCGCCCCGCGTAAATCAGCGCGTTCAACCCCACTGTCGGGACTCCCAAATCCGCCAGAAAATCCAGCGTGGCGGGGATGGTGTGGACGTTGTCCCGCAACATGGTCGTGTTCGTCATCACATAGAGCGGACTGGCGAGTGCGTTCTTCAGCCCTTCGATGGTCTGCCGATGCGCCTTTGCGCCGACCATTGCATCGTGGATTTGAGCATCATCCGATTCGACCGTGATTTGAACATGGTCTAAACCCGCAGACACCAGTTTGGCGAGATATTTTTCATCTGCCAAACGGCGCGCGTTGGTGTTCAATCCCGTGATCTGACCATTTGTCTCGGCGTGAGCAATCAGTTCGGGGAGAAATTCCATCAGGGTTGGCTCGCCGCCGGTAAAGACGATGTGCGGGATGCCCAAATCCCAAGTGATGTCGAGAACGCGCTTCCATTCGTTCATGCTCAGACTGGGAAAAGTGCGTTCGCGGGCATTGTAGCAATGAGCGCAATCGTTATTGCAACGATAAGTAAGAGCCAAATCCATGCGATAGGGCGCGGTCGGACGCGCGGAGAAGGGCATATTGATATCCAATTCCAAATCGTGGATCGCACAAGCCCCATCGGGACGGA
>CAZERH010000329.1:0-2713 GCA_964515535.1 uncultured Anaerolineaceae bacterium | reverse complement strand
TCTGGTTGTTTAGAAGCCTCGCACAATACGGTTTTTTTCCATTACCACTGCATCAGTATCATCCTTATAGTACTTTTCCCAGATATTGATAGTCTGGTAGCCCTCTTGTCTATAAAGTTGGATGGCATTTTCGTTGGATATGCGGACAGAGAGCCGTACGCGCGCGGTTGGGAGTTGGTCTTCGCACATCTGCAAGAGTGCACGCCCGATTCCTTGTCGCCGATAATCGGGTAAAACACCAACGGTTGCAATCCACGAAAACCCCTCAGACGGTCGCGGGTCACCGGCGATGAAGCCTATCATCTGCCCCGCATCAACTGCCTTGAGACGAATTACTTTTGGTATCGTTAGCACCGCAATTAAATCTATAATAGCCCAAGCATCTTGGGAAAAACAAACTTTTTCCAAATGGCGCAGGGAAGGAAGGTCGTGGAGGTGAGCGGGGATGATTTCCATGATTAAATAAAACAGATACCGAGTGTCACCAAGACACTCGGTATCCAGGTTTAACGATTTGTTCTTTTAGTCTTTATTGCCAACAAACTTCTCAATCATGCTGGTAAATTCCATCGGGAAGATATATTTGGTTGATGCGCCTTGTCCCATTTCTCTGAGGGTTTCAAAGTATTGCAGGGTCATTGTCTTCTGGTCAATTTTACCTGCCGCAGAGAAGATGTTTTCCAGCGCAGATGCGTAGCCTTCGGCTTTGAGTTCTTGTGCGCGTTTCTGACCTTCTGATTCGAGAATGGCGGCTTGTTTCTTGCCTTCCGCTTCCAAAATAGCAGATTTCTTTTCGCCTTCGGCAATAGTAATTGCGGCTTCACGCGTCCCGGCGGCTTCAAGTACGACCGCGCGGCGGATACGTTCGGCGGTCATTTGTCGGTTCATGGATTCTTGAATTTCACGCGGTGGGATAATCTCGCGAATTTCAACATTGGTCACTTTTACGCCCCAGCGTTCGGTGACTTCATCAAGGCGGGTACGGAGCATCGCATTGATATGTTCACGTTCTGAGAGAACATCATCTAGCGGAATCCCACCGATGACCGCGCGAAGAGTGGTTGTTGCCATGCCTTGCGCAGCTCGTTCAAAATTGCTGACCTGCAAAACGGATTCAGAGGGATCAAGCACTTTGTAATACCAAAGAAAATCAACTGAAATACCAGCATTATCTTTGGTGATCGCTGTTTGATGTGGAATCTCGCGGACTTGCTCGCGCAAATCTACGCGTGAAGCGCGATCTATAATGGGAATTAGAAAAACAATACCCGGTCCCTTTTCGCCCAGACAACGTCCCATCCGAAAAACAACCAATCGCTGGTATTCGGGGACAATGCGAATTGCGCTGGCTAAAAGTGCAATTGTGACGACTACAACGCCGCCTACTAAACAAAGTGCCGCTTCCATATTTTATGCCTCCATAAATTGATTATGAAACGTGAATTTGATCTTCACGCCTCATAATTTAATTGACTACTTCTTCTATTTCTAGTACAAATCCCTTTCGTCCCAGCACGCGTACCTCTGCGCCTCCGGGAATGAAATTTTTGCTACGCACTGTCCATAATTCGCCCATAATTTGTGCGGAGCCTTCTTCGTGAATGTCGGTTTTTGCCTCGCCTATACTCCCGATTAGTGTCCCTAAATCATGGGAGGGGATAACATCCAACGCCTCGAGTGTTTTGGTGGTGACGAACCAGATGAATGCACCCATAATCAGTGAAACGATAATTACCAGCCAGATATTTACCGGAGGCAACCAACCCTCCCCACGGAAGAGATATGCAGAGCCGATAATCACACCAATAATGCTCAAGCTGAGGTAAAATTTGCGGCTCTTCACATTTCGAATCGCCATTCCAAAAGGAACTACGCTCGCTACGAGTAGTACCAACGCCCAGATATTGCTCGAAAGATGATAAATTGCGTACCCTGCTAGCGTGAGCAAGAAAAGTGCGCCAATTTCGAGAAAACCTGTGCCGGGTGTGGCGAGGGCAAAAAAAGTTAATAAAACGCCACCCACTAAAATCAAATATGCGATGTTGGGATCAAGCAAAATTGTATCCATTTTTTCCTCTTTTCATTAAAGACATTTCTATTATACAATACATTTTATATTCTGATATGAAGACCTGAAAGGATTTGAACCTTTCGAATCTCTTGGAGACTGCATGAAATTTCAAAAAATATCTGTACTTGGGCTAGGGTATATCGGCTTGCCCACCGCCAGCACTTTTGCCACGCACGGTGTAGAAGTTTTGGGCGTGGACGTAAACCCGGCAATCATTAAGACATTGAAATCAGGCGGATTACACATCCACGAACCTGGATTGCGGACTTTGGTGAGCGGTGCGATCAACTCCGGGATGTTGCGAGTCGCCCTTGAACCGGAACTTGCGGATGCGTTCATTATCGCTGTCCCGACCCCCTTCATCGGTGCCGACAAAAAAGCGGATATGCGTGCCGTGACCTCAGCCGCGGAGGCAATTGTGCCTTTTCTGCGCTCCGGCAATTTGGTGGTGCTGGAATCAACATCCCCGCCGCGCACGACTATTGATTTGGTTGCGCCTATTCTCGAAAAATCGGGTTTAAAGGCGGGGGTAGATTTTCATCTTGTTTATTCCCCTGAGCGGGTTTTGCCCGGTCAGATTTTGCGTGAATTGATTGAAAACGCCCGTGTTGTGGGCGGGGTTAACGCAGAATCGGCACAAGC
>CAZERH010000328.1:0-2719 GCA_964515535.1 uncultured Anaerolineaceae bacterium | reverse complement strand
TTTGGAGAGGGGGGTTATATCATCAATTTGGTTATTGTTAAGTTTTAGAAAAAGGAGACTTGTTAGATTTGAAAGTGGTTCAATCTGACTTATTTGAGTTCCTGTGAGCGATAGCTCTTTTAGGTGGACAAGTTGAGAAAGTGGTTTGATATCGCTGATTTGCCATTCACCACTGATTAGACGTCCATCAAGATTGAGCCAAGACAGGTGCTTAAGTTTTTGCAGAGAGATGATGATTTTTTGGGGGTCAGTCATAATTGTTTTGTCCATTGTGAAGGGGTGCTGTATATTCTCTTACATCCTTCGTGTTTTGGGAATGTTTTAATTTCGTTACTGATATTTGGGCAATCGTACGGAATCATCGTGCCATTGTTTTTTTTGCACTTCTAACTTTTTGGTCAAAAATATCGCTACCAGTCGAGTGTTTCTGATGTCGTTAAGTTATCTGTTGGCAATTGCCATTTTGGAGGGATAAGAAATCTTACAATTGATATGCCTGTAATTTTCCCTAAGTTATCTTTTTGATATCCCATAGAGTTCTCCAACGTGTACCTCTCTAATTCTGTCATTTTTTCTATTTCGGTTTGTATTTCAAAATAGGTACCTATTTCTTCTTGAAGTACTTCCAGCTTGGATGTTAGCCACCTAGTAAAATCTCCCTTGTAGAATTTATTTAATGACTCCGTATCGAAAATTTCTTTTTCCAACTCTGTGTCATTACCTGTGCCAAAAGTCTCTCTAAGTCTTTTTTCTAGAGTACTGTTGTCTATATCTATATTAAAAAGTTGTTCAATCTTTTTGTCTACATCGGAGTCATCAAAAAATCGCTTAAGTTTTTTTTCAATGGGGATCATAGTATTTACTACCATATCCGTATACGGGATAAGAAATTCATCTGGTTTTAATTCTTCCAGTTCTATGCCTAAAATTTCTTCTAACTCTCGAATAACATCCAAATCGCTCATTTTTCCTCTCTTTTTTACCGATGGTGTTTTCTTGCAGGTGATGTAGGGGCGGAGCATGCTCCGCCCCTACATCACCTATGAAAGTGCTTTATTTTACCTTTAACTTTTTTACGCTGATGATACGAATGAACGAATTACGCAAAACCTTCCAACATGCAAGCTTTCAAACATTCAAACCCGCAACTACATCTCCAAAAGCCCCAACACACCCGGCAACAACTGCTTCTTGCGTGAAACAACGCCTTTAGCGCGCCGCGTTCCATCGGGTTGGTGCGGATAGGGTAAATCGTTCAATTCGGGAGGCTCGTTGACAATCAGTAATCGGCTTGAGCCGCGTACTACATCTGTCACCATTAGCATTGCGAAATCTACGGCTTGTTTAGAGCGTAAATCTTCGAGGGCAATTTTTAAATTCTCTAAATGTTTGGCGAGTTGTTGCAAATCGGTGACTTCGGCTTGGGCGACCGCAAAGCGATAATTTCCGCCATCGTAGAGCTTCATGTCGGTCGAGACAATTTCCTCCGGCGTGCGTGATGATAATCCTGCCCCTGCGCTGAGAATTTGTTCGCCGTAAGATTGCACTGTTTCGCTTGCTAGAGGTCCCCCATGTACGAATGCCCAGCGTTCTAATCTTTTGGCGGCTTTTTGATCTCTTTCGGTGGTGGTCGGGGAGGTGAGAACGAGCGTATCGGAGAGTAAACCCGCCAGTAGAAGCCCCGCAATGCGCGGCGGCGCGCTCAACCCGACATCTTCGATTTTTTCGGAAACGAGTGTGCTGGTACTTCCCACGATATCCACCGTAAAGCGAATCGGGACGTGCGTAGAGGGATTCCCCAAGCGGTGATGGTCAAGAATTTCAATCAATTCCGCTTCTTCGAGATGTGCTAAAGCCTGCCGAGATTCGTTATGGTCTACCATAATGATTTTGATGCGCGGCGGATTCAGCGCGTCCCGTTGACGACAGACTCCTTTATAAACGCCATTTTCATTCACCACGAAAAAATTATCCCCTTCGTAGCGCAAAAGCCGTGAAATCGAATCGCGAATCCGTCCCTTCGACTGGAGTTGCGGCACATCCATATTGCAGGCTTCTCTGCAAGGTGCTTCTAAAAGGTCGGCAATTTTCATCTCTTGTTTTTTGCTATGTGCGCCGACCACCTCACCCATATACGCAAAAATACTGCCCCCCGTAATTAAGCCGAAGGGCTTCCCTTCTGTGTCCACAACGGGAGCAACTCCACCCGTGCGTGAGGCGATTGCCCAAGCCTCTTTCAGCGGGGTATCCGGGGCAGTCGTATCGAGGCGACGCACCAGAGTTTCAAATCTCGGCGAAGCATCGTTCAGTAGAATCGGCGCGTCCAAATCCAAATGATTTAAGACCCAGGCTGTTTGTTTATTTAACGTCCCCGCTCGTGCCGCGGTGATATTGTTTTTATCGCGCTCGTTCAGCAACCAAGCGTACCCTATCGCCGATGCAATTGTATCGGTATCGGGATTAATATGTCCGATTACATAAGTTTTGCTCATAATAAGACCTCATTAGCACAGATAGACACTCGATTTTTGTTCACCGAGTGTCTTGTTAGGATTTACCGCAAATCAATTGTAAAACTTTCTAGGATATAAACGCCCCGAGGGCATGCACCGCTCGTGATTTGAGCTTGAATCTGCTCTTCAACATAGGTGCGGTCTCCAATTTTAGCCTTTTCGAGTGGACCTATCTGACAGGTTGTAGGCATTGGAAACTCTTCTTT
>CAZERH010000327.1:0-2739 GCA_964515535.1 uncultured Anaerolineaceae bacterium | reverse complement strand
TACTTATCAACCTCCAACCTTTCCAATATTTAAACTTTCAAACCTTTAAACATAAAAAAAACATGCAAATAAAATTCAACGGAATCTACGACAAAAAACTCTTCTTCAACGCTGTGCGCCTCGCCAATGAGCCGGGACGCACCTCGCGAATGCTCTATATCCTCGTCGCGATGGTTTTTGGCGTGGTGACAGTGACCACAATCGGCGAGATTATCAAAACCGGCGATTGGCAGGGGCAGATTATTGAAATCGCCTTAATCCTGCTCATGGGACTTGTCCTCTATCAAGCCTACATCCCCGCCTATCTTGGCGCGCGCAAATTGTGGACACAGGAATTAGCCCAACGACAGTTTAACGGCTATGTGACCGCCAAAGGCATCACCTACAAATTCGAGCAAGGGAATAAGTTTTACGATTGGAGCGATTTCAACCGCCGCAGACAAGTCGTGGGTTTAGCGACCCTCATCACCCTTGGCGGGATGTTGCTCATCTTTCCGAGACATTTCTTCAAATCTGATGCGGATTGGGAGAAATTCATCAATTTGGTAGAAACGCGCGTCATCGTGACAAAGAAAAAATAGGTTAAACACAAAGGTCACGAAGATTCTCAAAGAAAAAACGATTTTGGGACACGGATTACACGGAAAACACGGATTTTTCTTTTTTGAAAAACATCCCGTGAAACCCGCATGAATCCGCGTTCAATATCTAACTCTATGTATTTGGGAAGAGCATTAAAAAACTTTGTGTTCCTTTGTGTCCTTTGTGTTAAAAAATATAGGTCTCAAAATGTCTAAAATCACCAAAATCAACCATATCGCCGTAGCCGTGGAGGATATCGACTCCTCCCTCAGCTTCTGGCGCGACGCCCTCGGTCTTGAACTCGCTGAGTTGCGCGATGTTCCCGCCGAATCTGCCCAAATCGCTTTTCTCCCTGTCGGCGGGACGGAAGTAGAACTCGTTCGCCCGACCAGCGATGATTCGGGGCTGGCAAAATACCTCGCCAAACGCGGCGAGGGCTTGCATCACCTTTGCCTCGAAACGGACGACATCGAAGGGATGTTAGCGCAACTCAAAGAAAAAAGCATCCAACTGATCAACGAATCCCCCCGTGCGGGTGCAGATGGCAAAAAATATGCCTTCATCCACCCCAAATCTACGGGCGGGGTTTTGATTGAGCTTTATCAAGTGGAATAGTTCACCACAAAGGCACAGAGTTCACAAAGATTTGGTTTAAAATCACAAAGAAAAGCCTTTTGCTTTTCCCTTAAAAAACTTTGTGTCCTTCGTGTCTTTGTGGTGCAAAAGAATGAATAAAACTTCCCCTATCCTCCTCGGTGTTTCCGGCGGTGCGGATAGCCTCTGTTTGCTCGGCACACTTCACGATCAGGGCTACCCGCTCATCGTCGCGCATTTTGACCATCAACTGCGCCCCGAATCCGCGGCTGACGCGCGCTTTGTGGCGCAAATTGCTGAGCAATACGGGTATCCCTTTGTCACCGAGAGTGCGGATGTCGCCGAGTTCGCCAAAAAGCACCACCAGAGCATCGAAGAAGCCGCCCGCAACCTGCGCTATCGTTTCCTTTTCGAGCAGGCGCGCCGACACAACGCGCAAGCGGTTGCGGTTGGGCATACTGCCGATGACCAAGTTGAAACGGTTCTGATGCACTTTTTGCGCGGTGCGGGCTTAAGCGGGCTAAAAGGCATTGAGCCGCGCACCATTCTCCCTGCCTTTGACCGCGAAATCCCCCTCATTCGTCCTATTTTGCATCTTTGGCGCGCCGATACGGTCGCCTATTGCACAGCGCACGACCTGCATCCCCTCGAAGACCCCTCCAACGCCTCCCTCGATTATTTCCGCAATCGCCTGCGCCACAAACTGATTCCTGAACTCGAAAACTACAATCCCCGTTTCCGCGAAACCCTCCAGCGCACCAGTCTCGCCCTGCAAGGCGATTACGCCCTCATCTCCGAGCTAACCCGCACAACTTGGCAACAAATTCTCATCGCAGAAACCCAAACTTACACCTCTTTTCAACTTTCCGCCTTCTCCAAACTTTCTCCGCCCCTCATCCGCAATCTGATTAAATTTTCAATGGAAAAGTTGCTTCGCGGACCATCGGGCATCTCTTTTTCTACCCTCGACCGTGCCGCCCGATTCATCACCTCCTTTCAAAGAGCGCAACGCCTCGACCTTGTCTCCGGCTTGGTTCTCCTCAAAGAGCGGGATACCCTCTATCTAGCCGATTCGTCCCAATCCCTGCCCCTTGACGCTTTTCCGCAACTCCCCACAAAGGCTTCCGAAGTCTTTAAGGCTTCGGAGGTCTCCTGCGAAGTCAGCTTTGGTGCGTGGATTTTAACGGCAAAACGCCTCTCCTCCGCACCTAAGCTAAAAAACGCCGACCCATTCCGGGTCACGCTTGATGCGGAGTCTCTCGGAGAGAATCTAAGCCTTCGCCCGCGTCGCGCGGGAGAGCGATTCTGCCCTTTAGGGATGGATGGTCAATCCATGAAACTCAAAGATTTTATGATTAACGTTAAATTGCCAAAACGCGCCAGAGAAAATTATCCCCTGCTCTGTGCGGGCGATGTGATTGCGTGGATTCCGGGTTATCAGATTGGACATCGCTTTCGTGTAACCGATAAAACAAAAGAATTTATTTCTTTTGGAGTGGTAAAATTGCTCGAATGAAAATTTCTATCATCGTCCCCTGTCTGAACGAAGAAAAAAACATCCGC
>CAZERH010000326.1:0-2744 GCA_964515535.1 uncultured Anaerolineaceae bacterium | reverse complement strand
CCGCAGGCCTAGCATCGGCAGCATCCCATAACCAGCCCGCGCAGATCCTGCGCGGGAAAGCTCAAAAAAAACCGATAACGGACACCAGCAGAATCGACGGTTTCACCGGTAACTACGCCGATCATTCTTGAGCTACCCCAGTTAAATAGTAAATAAATTCAGTCTGTTCCGTTAGGGTGGTGAGGTTTGCTTCGGATAACAAACTTGCTCAATAACATTGAGCAAGTTTGTGCTTTTGATTTATAGTAGGTTTGATGATGCAATCAAGGCAAAAATTAGGGTTGCAAAATTGAAGGTGAATTAATGGGATTGTGGAGAAACATAAAGGCTGTCGTAACATTTGGCGGAAGCATTGAACTTGAAAAAGCCCAAATAGAGTATCAAAACGTTTATCAAAAATACTCTGTTCTTCATGCGATAACTCTGAAAATTCAAAAGGAGTGTAAAGCTGAAGTTGAAAACCTTGGGCGCATCACTCAAAAATCTATGAAACTTTTAAAAAAAACATACCGCTTACTGGAAAAATACGCGAGCATTCGTGGAGGTGCAGAAGATTTTAACACATCCAACTATGAAACATTTACTCCTAACTCGCTTCCTCTGATTTCTCAATTGAATACCGATTTCTCAGAGGCTTTTGCAATTGCGAAAGGAACCGGCGCGGGAACCGCGACTGTTGCAGGATCTTGGGCGTTAGTATCCTTATTGGGTGCTGCATCTACTGGAACGGCCATTAATACTTTGAGCGGAGCTGCTGCGACTAATGCGATACTGGCATGGTTTGGCGGAGGATCCCTAGCTGTGGGGGGGGCAGGTATGGCCGGAGGTACCATAGTATTGGGTGCTTTAGCTGTGGTACCAATGTTGATTGTTTCTGTATATTCAACCTACTCAAAAGCATCTAAAGTGAGAAAAGCAACTACCGAATTGCAAAACAAGTATATCCCCGAAGTTATAAGCGAAAGGGAGAACCTTGAACGCTTTCTAATTTCCATCAGATTTGCAACACAAAAGGTTGCCGAACAACAACAGATACTTGACAGCCAACTGCATACGGCGAAAAAGAGCATTCATCCGAGAGGAATGTTTAGTTTTGTCGTTACTTTCTATCGCTGGCTCGCTGGAAATCGATGTATGTCTGAACATCTATTGGAACAATTGATAAAACTTGATAATGCCGCGTTGAATATGTACCAACTGCTTGCAAAAGAAAGGACATCTTCGCCATTTTGTCAACTGCCTCAACAGGGAGTTACCACCTCCAAGCAATTGATTTTTGGGGGTTCAGGCACCCCCTTGGTGCAAAAAAACAACCTCCAGTTGTTATTACTGAAGTTTTATGGCTTCAATCAGATTGTTACGTCGTTTAAACGTATTTCTGTTGTTTTACTGTTGTTGCTTTTGGTCTGCATTTTAGTTTATTTTACTTATGCTGAGTTTATTTTTAAACCACAAGAATCACGAACAACCATAGAGTCAGAACACTTACGACAAAACAGGGTGTCATCAGTAGCACTGACTGCTGAACCATCTATTGAATTGGCATTACAGAAACCGCATAATTTTGATGCATACGGAATGTTAGGCAATACATGGGTATACCATCTAGAGAGAAAAGGAGGGGATGGCATAGACGAAGCAAGCGTTTATAGCTTTTTTGTCAAACGTACCATTAAAAAAATCACTGAGGGTGAATTAGGAAAAATTGTGGTTCTTCTTCGTATTGGAGGTGTATACAACCCGAAGAAGCTTGAATACAAATTCAAAAATGACTGCATCTATCGAACAAAGAAAAAAGGAGTAGAGGTAGCTATTTGGTGTATGGATGGTGCAGTAGAAACCTCACTGGAAATAATGGGAAAACAAATCCCAGTTTGGCGTTTCGATAGTAACGGTGGGAAATTGAAAACGTTTTTCTCGCCTGAATTGGGGATTGTTCGTTGGATTCAAGAACAGAAGAACGGACGAGTAGTTACAAGTACACTATGGGGATACAAGGTTGGATTAAAGGAAGTTGGAAACTGGGAAAATGATCCTGTTCAATGCGATTGGAATCGTGTGAAGTCGTTTAAAAGAAATGCAAAACAACTAAGTGAAATGACTGTTCAGGATACACTACAACATAGGCTTGCAATCGATGCTCAGTTAGAATATGAGGAAACCTCATTTGTTGAGTTTCGTTTAAAAGGAAATGGGCAGGCTTCCATAGTATTACTTTTGTCAGACGGCAGACGTACACTTCTGGCCTTTTGTGATCGTGATGACGAGGTTGTTTGGTCTAAAGAGGTTAGTGGAGATGTCAAGTGGATGAAGCGTTTCTATGACAAGGCTGGGCAATCGGAATTGCTGGCGGTAGGTGCCGTGGGGGAGGGTGAATTTAGTGTCCATTTCTACAATTATAAAGATGATAATGTTCGAACTCTTAAATCCGTACTGAAATACGATCCGAATGCGAAATATGATTTTCACTTGATGGCAGGTGAGGATGCTTGCTATGGGCGGTTTTGGAAGAAAGAACACGCTGGAATCATCTGTGCTGACGTATTCTTAGATTGGGATAGGCATAGTGTTTTGAAAAAACGTGGTAGCTTGACGTTTCAGTAAAAACAAATGGTAGATCGCCAGCGCCGCTTGATGACCCTGCTGATTAACATTTTTTCTCCAGAAAAAGTGTCTGGCACCTTTTTAAGGCAAAACGCACAAAATCATCACATAACAATCTTGGATATATCGTCCTTTCTCGC
>CAZERH010000325.1:0-2746 GCA_964515535.1 uncultured Anaerolineaceae bacterium | reverse complement strand
GAAACCGATATTGGTTCCACTACCATAGGTAGTGGTTTTATTTTTCAATAAATCGGGATTAATTTGATGTTTCTCAGCCAAATCCTGAATTTTTGCTTCACCAAGTTTTTTTCTTCTATATAAAATTGTCCTGCTACCAAAGAGGCGATCACCTCGCCCTCGGCTTCGATTTTGCCACGTGCATATAATAAACCGGCATGACAACTCAAAAACTCGGGTGAATCGCTAGGGCTTTGTGCGATTTTTTTCCAAGAGGCAAAACAACTTTTTCGCCCTTCGCTACTCCCCAAAATCAATTTACAAAAATCACAAGAATTGCTGATTCTCGTTAATGGAATTCCATCTTTGTCGGTAATTACCGAACCGACATCTGATATTTCGGCAAAGACATCTTGCATTGGTTGCATACAATGGAGTGGCAAAGCGTCGAAAAAATCATCAGGCGAAACATCTTCGTGGCTTTCTTTCCCCGAAATCAAAGCATCTATATTTGCTGAAGGAAACCGCCACTGTTGTCCGATTTTAACTCCCGTTAGGCGACCATCTTTTAACATCCGATAGATAGTCGTGCGGTCTACATTTAGCAATTTCTGGACTTGTTTGGCAGTTAAAAGGCTAGACATATTTTTTCCTTACGGTGGGCGTGAAATATATTCCACAAAAACACCACAGCTTGCCATGGATTGCAAGTGTTTGCAATAGGTTGCAATAGTGACTTGTTGCTTTTGGCGTTGTTGTTGCATAAAAAAAGAGATTTGAATATTCAAATCTCTTTTTGAGGGAAGCGGAGATGCTTCAAGCGCGTTTTGGGCTTGTTTTCGTTTCTCAAGCGTGGATGGGAGATAAACGCTTCTTTGTCACGCGCAACGAGAGCAATATTTTTCAGCGAAAATTCAGCCTGTTGGTGTCGCACAAGCCAAAATCAGGGAGGTATTTCCCACTTTTAGAGCTTGTATATGGTAGTTTTCGTCGTCCTGTTTTTATAACTCACTTGTCATGATGAATAACGGCTTCATTTCAAAGCTTTCGTAATTCGGTCTATAGCGGTTGGTGTTGTAAAATTGCTTTACGTTTACAATCTTTTTTCTGCTTGTGATAATTTCTATTGGCAAATTATCATAACGTCCATTTTTCAAGACGACTAAACGACCGTGTAACCCCTTTAGGATTAAATCTAATGCTAGGTTGCCAAATGCCATCGGGACAATTGAGTCGATGGCATCCGGGTCTCCGGCGCGCACCATATAGCCTAATTTCTGGTTGACTGTGTGGACGGTTTTTCCGTCATTGTATTTGGGGGATATTTTTGTTATCTCAGCGGAAATCAAATCTCCTATGCCGCCTAATTTTGCATGACCATAGGCATCGGTTGTTCTGTCTTTAAAGACCATTTCACCGCCTTTGAACATTGCGCCTTCTGAGATTAATGCGATTGCATAGTGGCTGGGGTTTTGTTGACGATCTTCGGAGAGAAGTTGGGTCAGCTTTTCAATATCGAATTTGGACTCCGGGATTACACAGCGATTGGCGGCTCCTGCCATTGCGGGTAGGAGTGCTGAAAAGCCTGCGTAACGCCCGAAGACTTCGAGGATGAGAAAACGCTCGTGTGAGCCGGCAACGGTGCGCAGATTATTGGTTAGTGCGATGGTGCGTGTTACGCAGGTGCTGAAGCCGATGCAGTAGTCTGTACCGGGGACATCATTGTCCATTGTTTTGGGGATTGCGACGACCTTGACGCCCTCCTGATATAAACGCACGCCGTAACTGAGAGTATCGTCTCCTCCAATGGGAATTAGATAATCTATACCTAGAAAATCTATGTTTTTGAGAACTTCTTTGGTTAGGTCGTTGACTTCTTCTGTGTATTCATTTTTATATTGTTCAGGGACATCTGCCTTTTTCATTTTGCTCGGTTTTGTTCGAGATGTGTGTAAAAAGGTACCGCCTGTACGTCCCGCTCGGTTGACGATTTCGTTGGTTAATACGCGATAATTATTGCTATTATCGGCTTTCTTGTCGCGAATAATATCTACCATGCCGCCCCAGCCGCGGCGGATGCCGATGACTTTGTAGCCCTCGCGCAAAGCTCGAATTGTGACGGCGCGAATAGCGGGATTTAGCCCTGGGACATCGCCGCCGCCGGTTAAAATTGCGATAACACCTTTTTTTGTAGCCATAGATATATCTCCTTGTTTTTTTTATGTGATTTCTGAGTAGTAGAAACTTGCTTGGGAAGTAATTTTATGTTTTGTGATTTTGTAACCCTTTAACGTGTCACAATTATATTATACACTGCTCTTTTTATCTTGATTTCTCCAGCCTTCTATCCAAAAGAAAAGCAGAGCAAACCAGATAATCCCGAAACCGATCGCTTGGGTGCGGGTGAACTCTTCTTTATAGAGCAATACGCCGATTAAAAATTGACCGGTCGGGGCGATATATTGCATTAGCCCGATCATCGTAAGCGGGATGCGTTGCGCCGCTTTGGCAAATAAAATCAGCGGGACGGAGGTGACAATCCCCGCGCCGATGAGGAAGAGATCGGTACGGCGGTCAATTTGCAAAAATGCGCCCTCGCCAACACTGGCAACATAAATCAGATAGGCTAACGCGGGGAGGAGCATGATGCCCGTTTCGAGGGTCAACCCATAAAGTGAGCCAAGCTTAGATTTTTTCTTAAGCAAACCGTAAAAAGCAAAGCTAAAAGCGAGGGTCAGCGCAATCCACGGGAGGCGACCGTAGGCAA
>CAZERH010000324.1:0-2756 GCA_964515535.1 uncultured Anaerolineaceae bacterium | reverse complement strand
ACTGAGTTTTTCTCATATTTTTAAGGTGAGAGTTTTGGCGATTTGTCAGTCAATCAGACCCTACACCATAAAAGACCAGTTCAAGTTTTACTATAGCTTGCCCTAATTTCTGACACATCAAAAGGAGCTTAGATTAATGTTATTTGATCCACGCGAGCACCCTCATCGCCGGTTTAATGCTTTAACGGGAGAATGGGTGCTAGTCTCTCCCCACAGGACCAAACGCCCATGGCAAGGTCAGGTAGAGAAACTTCCATCTGAGTCACGTCCCAGCTACGATCCAAACTGTTATCTATGCCCTGGCAACGAGCGCGCCGGTAATGCTCATAATCCGCAGTATGAACATACCTTTGTCTTTACCAATGACTTCGCCGCCCTACTCCCTGACACCCCACCTGCCGGAGAATCTCAGAATCCAATCTTTCAAATCCAGAATGTGGAAGGCACTTGCAGAGTGATGTGTTTTTCTCCGCGGCATGACCTGACCCTGCCGGAAATGGAGCTTGTTGCCATCCACAAGGTGATAGACACGTGGGCGGCTCAAACAGAAGAACTAGGAAAAATTTACCAATGGGTGCAAATTTTCGAAAATAAAGGTCCCGCAATGGGATGCTCCAATCGTCATCCTCACGGACAAATTTGGGCACAGAATCTGCTCCCAAACGAACCTGCCAAAGAAGATAGACAACAGCGTGCATACCGTCTTAAACATGGCAGTCCCTTATTAGTCGGCTATGCTCATTTGGAAATTGAACGAAAATCACGCATTATTGTTGAAAACGAATACTGGCTAGCAGTTGTCCCCTTTTGGGCAGTCTGGCCCTTTGAAACGCTATTGCTCCCCAAGGAACATATTCTACGGCTTTCGGACTTGAACAAATCCCAACGCAATGCACTGGCAAACATCCTCAAACGGTTACTTATTCGATATGACAATCTTTTTGAAACATCCTTTCCCTACTCAATGGGATGGCATGGCGCGCCATTCAATGCCGAGGACAATAGCCACTGGCAAATCCATGCCCACTTTTATCCGCCATTACTGCGATCAGCAACGGTAAAGAAATTCATGGTAGGCTACGAGATGATGGCTGAAGCCCAACGTGATTTGACTGCCGAGCAAGCCGCCGAACGATTGCGGGCATTACCCGAAGAACACTATAAAAAACGAAAATCACATTCCTAATAAAACTTCATGAAATCGCTAATCACCCAAGCATTTATTTCCCGCTTCAAAGAACCTCCCCGGTTTATCGTGCGCGCCCCCGGTCGCGTCAATTTAATTGGTGAACATACAGACTATAACGACGGTTTTGTCCTCCCGATGGCGATTGATCGTGCCATCGGGATTGCGTTGCGTCCAAGAAATGACTCAAAAATTTTACTCACTTCACTAAACCTCCCCGATTCGGTTGATTTTTCCCTAGACAAAATAACACACGGGAAAAGCTGGGATGAATACCCTCGCGGGGTAGCTTGGGCATTGCAAACAGAAGGCTATCCGCTACAAGGGTGGGAAGGAATCCTGATAAGTGACATCCCCGTAGGGGCTGGGCTATCCTCCTCCGCCGCATTAGAGCTTGCTCTTATGCGCGCTTTTTGGGCACTCAATCACTGGGATTGGGATGCTACAAAAATGGCATTATTGGCTCAAAAAACAGAAAATGAGTGGATGGGATTAAGAACCGGCATTATGGATCAGATGATTTCCGCTAATGGACAAAAAGGGCAAGCTCTCCTGATTGATTGCCGCACCCTTGATTTCAACTTGATTCCGCTCCCTAAGCAAGCAACTGTCGTCATCTTAGATACCGCCACGCGCCGTGGCTTGGTCGATTCTGTCTACAATGAACGCGTGACGCAATGCCAGACAGCCAGCAATTTTTTCAACGTGGTTGCTTTAAGAGACTTATCCCTGACGCTATTTGAAGCACAAGCAAACCAACTGCCCCCGCTTATTCGCCGCCGTGCGCGACATGTTATCAGCGAAAACGCGCGTACTCTCCAAACAGCCGAAGCTATGCGAGCAGGCGATGCAAATAAACTCGGTGAGTTAATGAACGCCAGTCACATCAGCTTACGCGACGATTACGAAGTTTCGAGCAAGGAGCTAAATACAATGGTAGAAATTGCCAATGCTCAAACCGGCTGTCTTGGTGCCCGCATGACAGGGGCAGGGTTTGGCGGATGTGCAGTTGCACTTGTCCAAAAAGAAAACGCAAAGACATTCGTAGAAAATATCCGCTACGGCTATCAGAAAAGCACGGGGATACAGCCTAATATCTATATCTGCGAGGCTTCAAATGGTGCCGAAGTATTGGATTAATATAAGGTAGTGGTAAATTCGTAGGTAGCACAGCTCTTAAATATGGTAGCTAACGAAGTGTGCGAAGAAAAATAAAGATAATGTCACAAAAATCGAATATCTGCATGCAAACAGACATCCCATTTATGCAGTTTTTTTTCCAGCCACCTGACAGTTTGCTAAAAAGAAACATTGGGGGAGTGCTACGTGGCTTCGATACGCTCTTCGCTCCGCTTCGAGCTACTCAACCACCCTAAAAACGAAAGTGTCATGTAGCTAGTAGTCTGTCACAGATAGATTGACGAGTTCATCGTAGTCGGATAAGCTATCTTCTAAAAGGAGATAGCGAGGATGCATAAAAAATACATAGTAGATTTAACAACAGAAGAGCGAAGAAATTTAGAAGCTCGAATGAGAGGCGGCAAAATGGGTGTTCGCAATATAAAGCGAA
>CAZERH010000323.1:0-2759 GCA_964515535.1 uncultured Anaerolineaceae bacterium | reverse complement strand
TTGGGCAAACGCTTGGGATTGAGCGATTATTTCCAATATGAAGATGAAGAAGATTATTTGCGCCAACAATTAGCTCCTTTGGGCGTAAGTTTGGACGCGGTTAAAGCGCAGGGATATGCAAAATTACCATCGGGCGAAGAAGAACTCGGTTTTGAATGGGATACCCCCAGTGGGAAAATTGAACTTTTCTCTGAAACCCTCGCGAATGTCGGTTTTGACGGTTGCCCTATTTGGCAAGAACCGCCCCAACCGCCAAGCGACCAATTTTATTTGCTGACTGGGAAAATTGCCCAAGCAACACAATTCGGGACGCAAAACAATCAACTTTTAAATAAATATTCCGATGAGCCGCGTTTATGGATGAATAAAGACGTTGCAGAAGCGCGTGGCTTGGCAGATGGCGATTGGGTCAAAGTGAGCAGTGCGGTGGGGGTTGCGAATATCCGTTTAGATGCTACGCCCGCCATTCGTCCCGATTGCGTATATCTTACGCCGGGCTACGGACATCTGACGAAAGGATTAACCACCGCCTACGGTCTCGGTGCGAGCGATTCTGCTTTGCATGTCACCTATACAGACCCCGCAAGTGGTGGTCAGGCTCTGTCTCAAACTTTCGTATCGGTAGAGAGGGCATAAATTATGAGTACACACGGAACAACACCTCGTTACGGTTTTTTGATTGATGCCTCTTTGTGCATTGATTGTAGAACTTGTATGGTCGGATGTAGCGTTGAGAATAATGTCCCGATGGACACTACGCGCATCTGGATCGAAGAAACCGGCGTGACCGGCACTTTTCCCGATTTACAGCGATTTACCGTCCCCTATCATTGTATGCACTGCAAAGACCCCTCTTGCGTCTCGGCTTGTACGGTTGCCGCGTTGACCAGAAATGAAGAGGGCATCGTCAAATATGATGCCGATGTTTGTATCGGATGTCGCTATTGCGTTTATGCTTGTCCTTTTGAAGTCCCGAATTATGAATATAACGAGCGTTTCCCCGAAGTGATTAAATGCGATATGTGTTTCGCTCGTTTGGAAGAAGGACAACAACCCGCTTGTGCGCAGACCTGCCCCACCGGCGCGATTAAATTCGGTAATTATGAAGATATGCTTGCCCTTGCACGCAAGATGATTAAAGAAAATCCCGATAAATATATAGACCACATCTTCGGCGAGCATGAAAACGGCGGAACAGCAACTTTGTACATCTCCCCCGTCCCCTTTGAAGAACTCGGCTTCCCGATTGCGCCCGAAATTTCTACCGCAGTCTCGAATCGTCTCGTCACCGAAGGGACTCCTACCGTTGCCGCCGCCGCCGCTGTCGGGTTGACTGGTATCTATCTCACCATCAAGCACGCCAAAGAAGAATTTGAAGAAGAAAGGTGCGGAGAAAAAGCCGCCGAGTCGGAGGAAGAATAAAATGCTTCGTAAAATAACCCACGAACTCCGCGTCATGCCGAAATATATGTATGTTTTGGCTTTTCTAACCCTTTTCGGGCTTGGGCTTGGTGCTTATCGTCTCTATGCAGGTTTAGCTGTTACCACAAATTTGAGCAAAGCCTATCCGTGGGGACTTTGGATTAGTTTTGATCTCGCCTTAGTCTCCCTTTCGGCGGGTGCGTATACCTTAGCCGCGCTGGTCTATGTTTTTCATTTTGAAGATTTGCACGCCGCCAGCCGTCCTACCGTTTTGGCAGGATTTTTAGGATACAGCTCTGTTTTGGTCATCCTTTTCTTCGATTTAGGACGCTGGGATCATTTTTATAGCGTGTTTACCCATCCTAACTTTAGCTCTGCGCTTCTCGAAGTGAGCTGGTGTATTGCTACTTATTCGTTAATTCTCATCTACGAGTTCAGTCCTGTTTTGGTAGAGAGAAATAAACTAAAATGGTTATTGCCGAAGATTAAAAAATACACCGTACCGGTTGTTATCGCAGGCGTGACCCTCTCCACCATGCACCAATCTTCGTTGGGAACGCTTTACGTCATCATGTCCCCGCGTTTGCATGAGCTTTGGTATTCCATGCTTCTCCCCGTCTTCTTTTTAATCAGTTCCTACGCCTCCGGCATTTCGCTCGTGATTGCAGGCTCTGCCATTAGCTACTGGCTTTTAGGACAAAGTCTCAAAGAAAAAACCATTGCAAAATTAGCTTGGTTTGTTCCGTGGATTTTATCCTTCTATCTCGTGCTAAAATTCGGTGAACTGATGATTACGGATGAGCTACATCTCCTCTTCTGGAGCGGCACTTACAGTTGGCTATTTTGGGCAGAAGTTATCTTGGCAGTTATCGCTATTGCCCTATTTTCCTTCAAGAAAGTCCGCAACGACCGCGTTTTAGCGATGGTTGCCTCCTTCTTCGCTTTGGGTGCGGTTGTGCTGAACCGTTTTAACGTAACTTGGTTCGCTATTCGCCCTGTACTCGGCGAAAAACTCTATACCCCGCACTGGATGGAAGTCGGGCTTGTGACTGGTATCATGGCTGGTGTCGTTTTGGCCTATCTCCTCGTAGCTCGCTATCTCCCCGTTTACGAAGATTCGATGCCGGTGAAGGGTATCAATACCCCCACCTCTGAATTTTTGCAAAATGAAGGGTAATTAACTTATTGCGTGTTGCGTGTTGCGTAGAAAAATGCAACACGCAACATGTCTCGCTTTTTCACGTTTCACTCCTCACTCTTCACGCCCCCCATGCCCCCCAATTTCTACACCCACCTCCACCCGCCCACCATACCCGCAGAACAAGCACGCTGGCGAT
>CAZERH010000322.1:0-2766 GCA_964515535.1 uncultured Anaerolineaceae bacterium | reverse complement strand
TTCGCGAAGCATGCCCTTTGGGTATTGCGTGAGGAAAAAGCATAAGATTCTCAAATTGTCATGTGACTAGATTTTTTTACGCTTGCCCAGCCCCTAATCCAAAACAGAGGGGTCAAGCAAATCTGACGCGGGGCGGTGATCTATGGGATATTCTTTATCTTCGGCTTCTTCGGCGGAATCTAAAGAATCTAGCTCGGCAACCTCCATATTTGCCCACACACGGCGATCTTCTACCACCAACTTAATCGCAGTGCGGACTTTATCTTCAATTTCCACATCCACGAATTCCGGCACACAGGCGACATCAATCCCATCTCTTTCTTTGAGATAACTAATAGCCAAGACAAGAGCCTTAACAGATTGATTGACCGCACCGGCACCAATTGCCTGCACCTCAGCGCGACCATGCTCACGAAAAACCCCGGCAATTGCGCCAGCTACAGCAGATGTTCGAGAACGAGCAGATACTTTAATGATGTCCATTGAAAACCTCCATGATTAGCCTAGATAAACGACGTCAAACTCATTATAAATTGTACAGAATTTTTCTGTAAGTTACAAGTCACAAAGGAGAGTACCTATGTCCTAATAACAAAATCAAAAATATGTAATCTTGTGGACAAATATGCGTCCCTATTTTCGGCGGACAAAAAAACAACCCCTGTATATAGGGGTTGTCAAATTTGTTTTTCTCGAACAAGTGAGCGAGTTCTCCACATTCGAGTTAAGTTATCCACAGTATTTAGGCGGTTATCCACAGGACTACGGTACTGAACTGCAATGCTTTTGCAATTTTTCCCCCATATATGACCTTGTCTAAACAATTTCTGCCATCTCAAACCCCTGTGCAAGAACCCTCTCTTCAAGCATCTCTTCTATATCATCCAAGTATTGATCTAGCCCCGCCATGCGAGATTCGAAATGCTCACCGCCAATTTTCAATAAAGAAAAAGCATTTTCCCACGCCTCAATTTGATTTTCTGGAAGGCATTGTGCAGACAGAGTCCAGGTTAATAAAAGCGGATAGAGTGCGGTAAACGGATTCTCGCTCTCAAGCATCTCTACGATTGCGTTCTTGTAATAGGCTTGCCGCGCGTTGTGGATGCGGATATCTCTTCCGGCTACTTTTGTGGCGGAGACGAAGGCGTTTTCCCACGCAGGGAGCCACTCTCTTAGGGTACCAACAGCCAGTTCACTCCCGCCAAGCAAGCCCAAAAATCCACGCGCGAATTCGGGTCTCTCTATTGCCTCTGCCCGCGGGGAGAAATCCAAAAGAAGACGTCTGTCGGTGAGCGGTGGTCCGGTCAACTCTGCAACGGAATCTGCCGCATGGTGGAGCGCGTTTAAATAATGTAAAATGTTGGAGGGGAAAGTATCCGATACGTTAAGTTGCAAATCCGTCCAGTTTTTTCGGGCAGTCTTGAGGAGGGTGAAAGAGCGTTTGAGCAAATTTTTAGGGTCGTCAAAGCCGGCTCGCAAACTGGCTTGGTGAAACTCGAAAAAATGCTTTGTTTCGTAGAGAAGTTGGGGGGCGTATAGCTCGTATCCTAGCCACGGGTTACTTCGTAATGTGCGAGGGGGTTCGTATTCTTTTTGGTAGCGATGGTGAATATCGAGGTGAATATCGGGGCTGAGAGCTTTGATTTCACGGGGCAACGCGGGCGGGATATTATGTACAAAAACAAGATCAATATCGGTAGTGCCGCCAAGTAGCGGTTCTTCTTGCAGAAGCGAGCCGGTGAGGTACGCGGCAATAATGCTTTCGGTGTTGAAGGCGCGTTCTTCAGTGTTTTCTTTCGCTAGGCGGATGAGTAGGTCTCGTGTTATTCGCATAATTTCCTTTTCATTAAACACCTGATGTTACGCAGGGTATAGATTTTTTGATTATTTACCCCATCCCGATTTTCTGTCAATGGGAGGGGCAAGAAATGTCGATATTTTTTTCAACACGAATTACGCAAATAGGCGAATGTCTTTTATAAGCAAAATACCTGAAATAAGAAAATCAAGTATCTGTTCCAAAACTTGCAACTTGCAACTTAAACTTCAAAAAATGCAATATGTGCGTAATAGCAGTTAAATCAAGTCGGGTTGAAGCGGTGTTTCTTTTAATGCTTCTTCTATTTTCATTTTTATAAACTTTAGGTCTTTTTCGTTTCGTACAAAATCTAAACTATCTGTATCTATGGTTAGCACAGGTGTGCCATTATAAGGCTTTGAGAAAAATTCTGCATAGGTTTCTGCTAAAGCTGTGATATATGCGCTGTCCATATCGCGCTCGTAGGGGCGATCACGCATTTCGATTCTTTCCATTAGCGTTTTGGTTTTTGCTCGCAAAAAGACGAGTAAATCGGGGTGTTGAATTTTTTCTGCCAGAGCTTCGTGAACGCGCCCGTACATATCCAACTCATCACCGGCAAGATTTATGCGGGCAAAGAGAGAATCTTTTGCGAAGGTGTAGTCTGAGAGCAAATTTTCATTTTTCGCCAAAAGTTCCGGTACACTGCGCCGTTGTTGATGATAACGACTGAGCAAAAAGAAGATTTGGGTTTGAAAAGCATAACGCGCTCTATCACCGTAAAAATCTGAAAGAAAAGGGTTCTCTTCAAAAATTTCCAGTAAAACCTCAGCATTAAAACTTGATTTTAGTAAGCGGGCGAGCGTGGTTTTCCCCACACCGATTACCCCTTCGATTGCGATATACATGCACTCTCCATCAAGAAAATAAGATAGTGAAAGGATACCATATATTGTCCCTGAGTTTTT
>CAZERH010000321.1:0-2780 GCA_964515535.1 uncultured Anaerolineaceae bacterium | reverse complement strand
TGAGCGTTTTAGTCTACCAGCACTCTGAAAATCGGGATAATTAGCTTATCTGCGCTAAAGATTGGCGTAAATAGCGGTTCATTTTCCTCGCTTCATCCCTTTAATCTTCTCCTCCCCAAGTTCGGGCGCAAATTCGTGTTTCTCCACGCCCAAAGCCTTGCGTTGCGCCTCGCGCCAAGCCTCCAGCCGTGCGGAAATCTCGGCTTCGTAGCCTTCGGCGGAGGGTTTATAAAAATACGTCCCCAACAAGCGTTTCGGGAGGTATTGTTGGGGTGTAAAATGCCCCGTCTCGGTGTGGGGATAAACGTAACCCTCGCCGTGCTTCAACTGTTTCGCGTCGCGGTTGCCGTCCTTCAAATGATTCGGCACCGAGATTTGCCCCTGATCTTCAAGTCGCTTCAACGCCTTGAAATATGCGCCCGTGCTATTCGATTTCGGTGCGGTCGCCAAATAAATGGTCGCCTCCACAATGGTGTAAATCCCTTCGGGCATCCCCAAGAACTCAAACGCGGTCAGCGCAGAAGCACTCACTACGAGGGCGTTCGGGTCGGCTAAACCGATGTCTTCTCCCGCCAAAATCAGCAAACGGCGCAAAATAAAGTGCGGGTTTTCGCCCGCGTAAATCATTTTTGCCAACCAATAGAGCGCGGCATCCGGGTCGGAGCCACGCACCGATTTGATAAACGCCGAAATCGTATCGTAATGCGAATCGCCGTCCTTATCGTATAAAACCGCGCGATGTTGAATCGATTCTTGCGCCACATCCAAGGTGATTTGGATGATCCCATCCGCGTCTGCTTTGGTGGACTCGACTGCTAACTCCAGCGCATTGAGCGCGTTCCGAGCGTCCCCCGTGGCGATCTCGACCAGATGCTTGCGTGCCGCTTCGTGGAGATTGATTCTGCGTGAGCCAAATCCCCGCGTCTCGTCCGCGAGGGCGCGATCAAGCAGGATACCGCACTCACGCTGGTTGAGTCCTCGCAACTGAAAAACACGCGAGCGTGACACCAGCGCACCGATCACGGTAAAAAATGGATTCTCGGTAGTCGCCCCGATCAACCGAATCATCCCATTTTCCACATAAGGCAAAAGCGCATCCTGCTGGGCTTTATTCCAACGATGGATTTCATCCACGAAAAGGATGGTGGGCTTGTTGTAGAGTTTGCGTCGCTCACTCGCCTCTTTGACCACCTCGCGGAGACGCGGCTTGCCATCCAAAACGGCGGAGAGGGTTTCAAAATGCGATTGGGTCTGATTGGCGATAATCTGCGCGAGAGTGGTTTTGCCCGTGCCGGGAGGTCCCCACAAAATGATGGAGGAAAAAAGTCGGTCGGCTTCGATGGCACGCCGCAATAACTTCCCCTCGCCGATGATATGCTCCTGCCCCACATACTCCTCGAGGGTGCGGGGACGCATCCGCGCCGCGAGAGGGGCATCTTTTTTAAGATTTTCTTGCAGTTGATGATCAAATAAGTCTGTCATGGATAGAATTATAACGGCGATTTACAAAAAAGCCCGTTCCTTTTGGAGGAACGGGCTTTTCCCTTTGATAATATCCCCTTATCCAACCGCTTCCGGATATTCCTGTGAAGGTGGAAGAACCGGGGGCGCAGGAGGAGGTGGCGATGTATTCTCTTTTGCGCTCCCCTTGACGGTTAAAAGATTTCTAAGAATATCAAACCAAAATGGTGCTCCTTGCATTGCCGCCAATGCGCTAATCAATAACCCCAAAACTTTCAAAGTCCATGCCAAAGGCGTTTCCGGCGTGGTTTTAGGACTCCAGCCTACAGGGACTTTCAAATCTTCGTAATACGCCTCAATATCGCTAAGTGATTTGACACCTGTATCCACATTGATATTTTCTGCTTGAGCAACCAAAGATTGACGCAAAGTAGGTTCTCGCCAAAGTTCCTGGGTAATATAAATTGTGTCTATATTGAAAGTTAATGCAAGTATCAAACCGATAAAAAAGGCAAAAGTTTTTGCTTTTTCTTTATACCAAAATGAAGCCCGCTCCATTGAGGTATCAAACCAGTTTTCCGCATTCAGTTTGAATGCAGTTGCCTCAGCCTCAAATTCATCAAAACCCAAAACCATTTTCTGACTATCAAAATTTGGCATTAAGCGGCGCAGAAAATAGCCTAGTTCTTTATTTTTTGCACTAATTTCTTCAATTTCCTGACGAATTTTTGCGATAGAAACAGCCTTCTCGCCGAGTTCGCTCACCTCCACTCCCAAATTAACAAATATCTCAAAGGCAACTTCAGCAAATATGGGGTTGGGAATATAATCCGGCTTCACCAATTTTCCTGAGAAATTCTTTTTATAGAGTACCTGAATGGCAGGATGTTCATAAAATTTATCTACATAATTCTCTTCCCCTCGAAACATATTCAAGATAGCTGTCTCAAGAAATTTTGAGCGTTTATCCAAAAAATTATTAATGATGTCTTGTATTTCCACAGTGATAACACTTATGATTAACCAAACAAGAACCAAACCAATTGCAATTTCAAGAATAGCATCAAGATTACTCATATCCGTCTCCTTGTGTATGTGAATGTTAATGCAAGTATAAGAAAAAATGATGGGGAAGTCAATCAAAGAGCCTTTCGCCGCGCTGATAGGCGCGATTGACGAGAAAAATACCTATCAGTGCGGTAATCCCGCCGAGCATCTGGAGTGGACGAGGGACTTCGCCCAAAAATGGGATAGCGAAAAGCGCGGTCATAATCGGTTGCCCGATCATAGTGGGGGAAACGACCGAAGCGGGGAGATGC
>CAZERH010000320.1:0-2784 GCA_964515535.1 uncultured Anaerolineaceae bacterium | reverse complement strand
CACGCATAAAACTGAAGAAATTGTACCCATCGTTTCACGCTTGACAAAGCACTACAGTTTAGAAAACTCAATGGGTAAGAAAAATCTACCAGCAAATATCTGGAAGGAGTCAAAATATAGTTTATACAGACGGCGAATTCAAAACGGTGTTAATATTTGGCACATTCACGGTGAAGTTTCAAAAGATAACACCTTAATGTTAGGACATGAACACTACTCAGGTGCACTTCAAAAAATGCGAAGCTATCTAACGCGAAAAAAGAATTTTTCCCCTTTCGTACGAGGAGATATAAACTTTGATAAAAACGGGGCTAAGTATTCTTGGACTGATGTGTTTTTACGAGATGATATTTACATTGTTGGATTCTCATTGGATTACACAGAAATTGATATTTGGTGGTTACTATCATATAAAGAACGTCAAAATCTTAACAGCAATAATAAAGTAGGAGAAACTTATTTTTATCATTTTTACGAAAATAGTATTGATGCTAGATCCGAAGCCAAATTATCGTTATTAGAATCATTTGGCGTTTCTGTTAAGCGCATAGAGATATTACAAGGTTATGAAAAAGAATACGACAAAGTATTAGCAGAAATCTCCCTCCAAAAATAGACATTCAATATAAACACCGAAACAAAAGGGGAGCACGAGAACTTGCAGAATATTATTTTCCCCTGCCATGAAGTGCAATGCATCTTAAAGATGCGTTGCACTTGCTTTATACCTACTCATTCTTCCGCACCCACCCCACCAACAAACTGATCCCCCAGACACCTGCCAACATCAGAAAAACCGCCCACTCGAAGGTGAATTCGGCTTGCCAGAGCATGGCAATGGAGCTGAGGGTTAAGCCGAGGAAGGTCATCAGGCTGAGACGGGTGAGATGGACACGTTGGAGCAATTTGGTATCTTCAGTGGAAGAAGCAAAGCGCAGACGTTGACGAAAGTTGCTCAGGTCGTAGGAGAGCAGTCCGCTCAGGGCGGCGGCGAAGCTCCAGCCGAAGGGGATATTTTTGAACAAGGCGATGACGGCGAGGAGGGTAATGGCAATCAAGCCGAAGACCGGCATCCGCTTTTTGTACTGGAGCAAGCCCCAGGTCCAGAGCGCACCGAGCGCGAGACTGCTCCAGACGAGATTCGGCAAATCGGCTTGATGATATGCCCAAGCCAACGCGAGAGTCCCAATCCACAATGTGAAATATGCGCTGAATGTGATCATAAAAAATCCTTGTTTAAAGTTCACGCAAAGGCGCAAAGTTTTTTCGTTTAAGACACTGGGTGTCTGGTTGCGGGCGGACGACCAAGATGGCTTTTGACGAGGCGGTCGAGGGGCAGGTTCACATCCCAATCGAGGGCTTGGATGCCAGCGCGTTTGAGTTTGAGCATGAACATGCGCCGCTCCATGCCAATGATGCGCGCCGCCAGACGGATATTTGCGTTGTCGGGCAAATTTTCTTGCTCATAGTTAACAGGATTTGGGCTAATGACCATAACCTGATAGCCACGCGCCCGCAAGTGGATGAGGGTATTATAGTCATCATTTTTGAGCGGAGAAATAAGAACAAGTTGCGAATTGATGGGGAATAATTGCGAAGGGATACGCATAAGGTCGGTGAAAACAGAGCTGTTGCCAATTTCGGCACGGGCAAGGGATTGCATGATGCGCTCACGTTGAATATGCCCGTAGCCGGGAAATGTCCAGCGCAGGGTTTGACCGTAGAGAAGTAAACCGACGCGGTTTCCGGCTGAGATAAAAGCATCGGAGAGAGCCGCCGCGGCGATGACGCTATGCTCATAAAGGGAGTTGCCGCTTTCGCCCATATTGACCTTTTCACGACCATCGAGAATAATGCCCACATCGGCAACGCGCTCTTGCTCGTATTCATTGGAAAAGAGGGCTTGCGGATGCCGCGCACTGGCTCGCCAATTAACCCAACGCGGGGAATCGCCGGGTTGATATTCGCGCAACCCGAAAAACTCCACACCGGGACCGCCAATTCTGGCGGGGATATTGCCTGCGTAAGCCCGCGTTTGGCGAGGGCGAATTTTAATATTTTTAATTCGCGTAAAAGGCGGGATGATGAAAAGTTGCCCTTCAGTGGGGATAAATTTTGTTTTACGACTGATATTGAGATGGTCGCTGGCTTGCGCTTCTATTCCTTTAAAGAGAAAAGAGCCACGCGGACCCGTTAGGGTATAGCTCCACGAAATACTTTCTCCCTTTTTTAGGGAACAAAGATAGCTGGGGTATCCATCTACGATTTCTAAGGCGGAAGAAATTTGGTCTTTGAAGAAAATTTCTTCGAGATTGGATTTCCCGATATTCGTGACGCTTAAAGTCATTTTTACAAGCTGATTGGGGACAATGCGCTCCGCATCCATTTCACGCGTGATGCGTAATTGCATATCATCCGGCGCGTACCAAAGTCCCGAAAGCAGGTAAATGGCAATGGGAATGGCTAGCGCGAGAATTTCACCTTTCATGCTTGCCAGAGCAAGGAAAAGTAACGCGTAGAGGAGAATGACGAGAGGGGCGTTTCGTTTCATTTTTTATCCGCAGATTTTTATCCACGAAGTTACACGAAGATGCACGAAGTTTAAGCTCACGCAAAGCCGCTAAGAAATACTTAAAAACTTTGCGTCTCTGCGTCTTTGCGTGAGGCAAAAATCACTTTTCAGCAACCGGCACGGGGACTTTGGCGAAGACATCGCGAATGACATCATTTGTCACTTTGCTCGCCATCCAGTATTCGGGTTGCAGGATGATGCGATGGCTCAGG
>CAZERH010000319.1:0-2814 GCA_964515535.1 uncultured Anaerolineaceae bacterium | reverse complement strand
CGGCTTACGGTAAAGAGGTAATAAAACTACAATGAGTACGAGGACAATTAATCCATTAGTAAAGAAACGGGGGAGCGATTTCCCCAAACTAATAACCATCTCCACTAACCAAGACGCCAAATTTTTAAGAGCTTCTTGGATATTTTCCCCAATGCCGGTTAGGTCAAGCTGAAAACTATCACGACTAATCTGCCGAATAGTGCTGTCTATAGAGGTAAAGATAGCTTCAGGAGATAAATCAAGCCCCTCCAATTCAGGATTGGAGAATAAGTTGACAGCTTGTGTTACAGCCGCACCAAGCATGAAAAAAACAGGAATGGCTATAACAAGCAAAAAAATTGTCATGGTAACCGCAACCGCTCGCTTTTCGCGGCCTTTGATCCAGCGAACAGTCAGCAGGCGATTATAAAGAGGCTTCATAATCACGACCATTGCCAACGCAAACAAAATTGAGGTTATAAAGGGCCAAATTAAGATAACAGTAATGACAACTAGAACAAGAACCATAAAGAAAAAAAACATTCTTTCTAAAAAAAGGCGTTCTTTCATTGTGTGACTCCTATTTGCTAAATTGGTAAGCTGGGATTCAAGACACCAACTTGAGGATAGTTTGTCTACGGCGACTCCTCGCCTAACGGTTGCAAAATATTGTGTGAAGTTTTAGAAAGGGGTTTAGAAAAGTGTCAAGTAGCTGGCGGCGATTTTGAAATTTCGGTATACTCAACATTGCGAATGCGATGATTTCATCAAGCTGTTTTAGCATAGCTCAAAACGAATAAAGAACATAATATCAGCTAATAACTCGATAGTTGTGTTTTTAATTTAATGATAAAAGAAACAAAGATTTCTCATAAAAAAATCTCCACCACATGGACGTAAACGTCCACGCTCAAAGCCAAAGCCCACTAAAGTGAAGCTCGGTGAGCTAACTTTAGTCGGGTTTCGCCTTTTAGCACGGTCAGTTTACCGCCGTGCGGGCTTTTACTTTATCGAATCTAACGTCTTCTACCTTCTTTGTTTTCTGCTCATCAAAGTTTTAGAAACCAAATTCGATAAGAAATCACAACTGTCAAGTAATAAAACTGATTATAATTATGCTAACGTCAGTTGCGGATAAAACAAGGGTTAGAATTTTTTCTACGGATTACACGTATTCCACAGAAAAAGACTTGAAAATCTGTGTAAATCAGTGAAATTTGTGGCTGTTTTTTTATCAAAGATAATCAGAACACCCTATTCGAAACTAAGAAACGATAACCCTGCTACATCTTCGAAGAGTCTATTTCTAGCCAACGCCACTTTCAGGGAACGCCTATAATTTTACGTTCACGCCATTATACAACAGATAAGCGCAAAAGAAACACCATTTATGAGTTGTTTCTTGAACAAGTACCTTAGCGGAAACCTGAAAAAAATCGCATCACGCATCCCGCTCTGTGCGCTAAAATGTTGTAGATTCCTATTCTCAGCAAGATTACTCATTACAGTCTGCTACGCGAAAATCTCTGCTGTACAGGAAGTCTGTTTAAGACAGACTTGGTATTCCAACTGAAAACATATTTTCGAAATTTACAAGATTTTAGTCCCCCTTTTTTTTTATGAAATTCTCCCCCCCAAAAATAGCATCTCTCTCAAAAGAATTTGAAACTGCCACCCCACAAGAAATTATTCGGTGGGCAGTTGACGAATACTGTCCCAACCTCGCAACAAGTTCATCTTTTCAAACTCAAAGTATGCCGCTTTTACATATCATAAAAAAAATTCATCCTAAAATGCGCATCTTTTTTTTAGATACGGGCATGCACTTCTGGGATACCCTTATCTTCCGCGAACATCTTGAACAAATTTGGGATTTAAATATCACCGACCTACGTCCGGATGAAAAATGGCGCACTGTTCTACGTCATTTTGGAAGCGACCTCCCTGAAACAGATCCAAATCTTTGTTGCTATATTCGCAAAGTGCAACCCATGCAAAAAGCATTAGACAACGTAGACGCGTGGATTACAGGCATTCGCCGTGATCAAACAAAAGAGCGCGCTCATGCCGACATTCTTGAATACAAACGGGATGGATTGCTCCGCATCGCCCCGCTCTTGAATTGGACTCGGGAGGGGGTCTTCAACTATATCGCCGAAAACGATTTGCCGCGCCACCCCTTACCAACCTCGCGCTACCCCAGCATAGGATGCAAACCCTGCACTCGCGCCATCCAACCCAACGAAAAAGAACGCGCCGGACGCTGGACGGGAAAAAGCAAAACAGAATGCGGGCTACATACCGATATGTTCGACAAAGACAGCTTCACAGGGGATGATTTTAAATTAGGCTAGAGTTATTAAAGCTTTCGCTCAAGCAGTAGTGCATCGCACCAACTTCGACAAAAAGATGCTAATTGACAAGTATTTTGCCCATCGAAGAGCAAATTCTTATCATTTTGGTGCGATGCACCCTCTTTTCTAGCCTAAAAACGAAAGTCCTACTATTAAGATAAATTCTCCTAACTTCTCCAAGAAGTGACACCTTTTGAGCGAAAAATAAAAAAAAGGTAGCAGATATTGAAACTATTTGCAAAGTTTTTGTTTTACAGATATAATGCCCGAGTTATTTGAAGTTTTTTTGTAGCACAGCGGTTTTTCTCTCTATTACGCAACTATAAGTGAACCCAAATTATGTCTCTTACTATAAAAGAAGCGATTGCACGAGTCCCACAGTGGGCAAATAAAACCGATTTAAAAACATCCCCTCTTACCGGCGGTATTACGAATGAAAATTTTCGTATTGAAGTAGGCGGGGATGTTTTCGTTCTCCGCA
>CAZERH010000318.1:0-2826 GCA_964515535.1 uncultured Anaerolineaceae bacterium | reverse complement strand
ATCTAAGGAGGCGTGGAGGGCATCTTCGCGCCCGCGTTTTTTGTCGAGGGTGTTTACCGTGCCTTTGATGCCGTTCATGCACGCGGCTAAAGGTTCCTCTATTTCTTTCCAGGCTTTCATTTCCGCTTCGTAGGCGCGTTTTCGGACATCTTCGTTTGGATGTGAGTGCAGGTTGATGAGAGCGGGCGCAGAGAGTTCTTGTATTTCCCCATCTAGCTCAAATTCGATTTTCATTTGGGAGGTGATGGTGCCTTGCAGTTTTTCCCATGCGCTAGAGCCGCTTAAGCTCAGTTCTGCGGAAAGAGTTTCTTCTTTTGCGCTCATCAGATACTTACTTTGTTCGGCGGTTTCTGTTAGAAAAAAAGCGTGAGCTTCGGCGATTTTTGAGTTTGCTGTGATTTCAGGCAAAAGAGAAGCGATAGAGCCAATCCATTGCTGTGCTTGAGTGCTTAACATTTTTAGGCGAACTTCGGTTTGTTCGAATTGCGAGAGAATTTTCATTGCCAGTTTGTTGAAAGAATCGGTGGTGATGAAGGAATATATATACGCCCCAATTGTTTCTGCTAACTCGTAACTTTCGTTAAAACGATTAATCATTTCTTCAACAAGTTTTGTTAATTCTTTGGCAGGTGTTGCTGTGTTGCTTTTTGAGATTTTTTCGACAAAGAGAGTGTCTAGGGTATCAATTTGTGCCGAAAGGGTTTTTAGCGCAGTTTCAAATTCAGGTGTTTCTAAGCCGGGGTAAACATTGCTTAAATCCCAGCGGGGAGGGGTGGTTTTAGTCGTCATTTAGATTCCTTTTATATAGTTCGTGAAATGTAAAATGCAATGGCGAGAATCGAGTTTTTACGTTTTTATAACGCCCACGCCAGCATTAATCCAAAAATAGCCGTTAGCGCGCCAATATGCAAAAAGAGATTGGATTGGGCTACCCAACTGTTGATAAAGAAAAGTTGGAGTATTAAATTGACAATGATTAATCCCATCCCAATGAGGGGAATTAATCCCTTACGAGGGGCGAGATATGTAGAGAGATTGTCTAGCGAAGTCGAAAGAGTGCGTTTTCTTTTCTTTTTACCTTTATCAGTCATTATTTTGCCTTTTTTATAGTTGGGCTAATAGTCGTCTAAAAACAAATCGCGAATTCTCACCGCAGTCCCACAAAATTCATAAAGGAATTTTGCGGGAATACAGAGAAAAATTTTGTGTTGCTCTGTGCCTTTGCGGTGTGTTTTTCGGGAAATTGTTTTTTTAGAGCCGATTTCTCCCGATTTGCTTAAGTGCAAATTAGCAAGTGTATTTACTCATCATCTGGCAAAATTTCCCAGCCGTCAAATTTGGCAATTAAGCGACCGGGTAAACGTCCCTGAATGACAACGCCGCCACGCTCATGTTCAATGCGTTCTATTTTGCCTGATTCATGGAAAATAGAAATCAAATTTCCTTGCTCATAAGGCAAACGTACCATAATGGCGGTATAAGTTTCGTAAAGTCCTTTTTTCAAAAGTTCCTTTAGCTCCTTTATGCCAATTCTTTCTTTTGCGGAAACAGCAATTGCTCTAGGGTAATTTTTTAAAGTTTCATTTGCTTTAGCTTGGTCTTCTAATAAATCGATTTTATTCAACGCCGTGATAATGGGGATGTGTGCGGCATCTATTTCTTTTAGTGTTTCTTCTACAGATTCAAAATGATTTAGCGCGTTGGGATGAGAAATATCCACAACGTGTAAAAGGAGATCGGCTTCTGCAATCTCTTCAAGGGTGGCGCGAAAAGCCGCAACTAAAGTAGTGGGCAGTTTTTGGATGAAGCCAACCGTATCGGTGAAGAGAGATTTATAACCGCCCGGCAGGTCAACGCGCCGCGTGGTGGGATCGAGCGTGGCAAAAAGTTGGTCGGCGACGTAAACATCAGATTCGGCGAGTTGGTTGAGTAGCGTTGATTTGCCCGCGTTCGTGTAGCCAACTAGAGCAACAATTGGCATACGAGATTTTTTCCTTTTATCGCGATGGCGCATTCGGTGCGCGCGTACTTTTTCCAAATCTTCTTTAATGCGCGAGATACGTTTACGGATAACGCGCCGGTCTACCTCTAGCTGTGTTTCGCCCGGACCGCGTAGACCAACGCCACCCACGCCCCCGGCACGTCCGCCACCTCCACCTGCTTGACGGGCAAGATGTGTCCACGCACGTGTTAAGCGAGGGAGATAGTATTCGTATTGTGCCAACTCAACCTGCAACATTCCTTCACGCGTTTTTGCGTGTTGGGCGAAGATATCCAAAATAAGGGAGGTTCTATCCAATAAACGGAGATTTTCGCCGAGCAGTTTTTCGAGTTCGCGTTGGTGGCGCGGAGAAAGTTCATCGTCAAAAATAACAACTTGTGCGAGGGTATCTTCGGCGAGTGCCTTTAGCTCATTTACTTTGCCCGCGCCGATGAATGTTTTTGCGTTGGGGCGGTTGAGTTTTTGGGTAATTTCGCCCACCACTTTTAGACCGGCTGTTTCGGCTAATAATGCTAGTTCGTCAAGTGAATCGTCAAGCGGGAGCAAGCCCTCTTCCCCGAAGATTTCAACGCCAACGAGAAAAGCACGTTCTTGTGGTGCTGTGGCGGGATAAGTTTGTTTTTTTGCCATGTAGGTTTTTTTTGTTTTAGATTTTGGTTTCGGGAGAAGTCTCTGGTTGAGACGGTTCGGTTTCCGAGGCAAAGAGTTTTGTCACTTTCGGGTCTGTTGCTTCGGTACGATCTGGCAATAAAATGTGAAAAGATGTCCCCGGACATGTCTTTTCATCACAACCTTCTGAATTGACCCAAATTGTCCCCCCGTGT
>CAZERH010000317.1:0-2830 GCA_964515535.1 uncultured Anaerolineaceae bacterium | reverse complement strand
GATTAGAATAATTTTTGCATTCAATTATTACTAACAGAGAATAATTTGGCTCATCTGGCAAGAATATCTCTATGGAGACATCAAAAATAATGTCTTTCTTTCTATCTTTTGAGAAGTAACCTTTTTTCTTATATATTTTTGTGTTATCTTTTTTACTCCAAAATCTATCTTGAGATATTAGCTCATTAAAAAAGTCAAAGACTTTTTCTTCAAAATTATCACCTTGTTTTGTTGTATTCATTTTTCTCTCAATGCTTAAAACGTACAAAAATCCGACCAAAATTCTTGCTATCTTTATCAATGCGATGATATAGGGGGCGAATATGCTTTTGATTAAGAAAGCGAAGCACTTTCTTCTTGAGTTGTCCGCTTCCTTTGCCCGGGATAACCTCTACAAGAGTAATTTTCTTCTCAATCGCTTCCTGAATGATGCGGTTTAGCTCTGCATCAATTTTATCACCGCGGTTGTAGATATCGTGAAGGTCAAGTTTTAACTTTGCCATGCCTAATTTTACTACGGGTAACGAATAAAAAAGCCTTCCGAACTAAACTTCGGAAGGCTTTTTGCTTTTCCTGATCCCCAATTGCCTAATTCCTAATCCCTATTTTACTGCTCCCCATAATCCTCCGGCAGCCAACAGCAGAGAATCAAATCCTTTGCCGCTTTGACTTCGTCTAACCTGCCAAAAGGCGTAGATGTTGGGGCATTGTGTAATAACTCCGGTTCATCATGCGCTTCGTCTGCGATTTTGAGCATTGCGTCTACGAAGGAATCGAGGGTGACTTTGTTCTCGGTCTCGGTCGGTTCGATCATCAAGGCTTCATGCACGATGAGCGGGAAGTAGTTTGTGGGCGGATGGAAACCGTAATCCATGAGACGTTTGGCAATATCCAGTGCGTGGATGTCGGGGGCATCTTTCCAGCGTCCTTCGGCGACAAATTCGTGCATACAAATTCGGTCATAGGGGACGTGGTAACGCTCACGCAGTCGGGCGAGGAGATAATTGGCGTTCAGCACCGCGTATTCCGAGACATCGCGCAAACCATCCGCACCGTGCATGGCGATATAGGTGAAGGCGCGCACGATGATGCCGAAATGCCCGTGGAAGGATTTGACACGTCCGACGCTCTTCGGCGGTCTAACCAGCCCGTAAAGCGGCGGGAGCGGCTCGGCGTGATCGTGGTCTGCACCATCGGTTTCAAGATAGAAGGTCTCTTCGTGACCCTCGTCTACGATGTCTACAATCGGGGCGGGGAGGAAGGGGGCGAGAGCTGAGGTCACGCCAACGGGACCGGAGCCGGGACCGCCGCCGCCGTGCGGGGTGGCGAAGGTTTTGTGGAGGTTATAGTGCATCACGTCAAAGCCCAAATCCGCCATTTTGGCGATCCCGAGCATCGCGTTCATATTCGCACCGTCCCCGTACATCAATCCGCCCACATCATGCACAATTTGGCAGATTTCTTCGACATTTTCATCGAAGAGACCGAGCGTATTCGGGTTAGTGAGCATCATCCCGACCAACGTATCGTCCGCTTCGGCACGGAGGGCATCTAAATCGACATTCCCTTTTTCATCCGAAGGAATTTGGACGACTTTAAGTCCGCTCATCGCGGATGTAGCGGGATTTGTGCCATGCGCCGAATCGGGGATGAGCATTTTCGTGCGCTTGGTATCGCCGCGATCTTCGTGATAAGCGCGCATAATTAGCACGCCGGTCAATTCACCGTGTGCGCCCGCGGCAGGTTGCAGGCTCACCGCGTCAAACCCGCTGATTTCTTTGAGCCATTCTTGCATTTGGTACATCAAAACCAGCGCACCTTGCGTAGTTTCTATCGGCTGGAGGGGATGCAAATTCGCAAATCCCGATAAACGGGCAGTATCTTCGTTAATTTTCGGGTTGTACTTCATCGTACAAGAGCCGAGGGGATAAAATCCGCTGTCCACGCTGTAATTGAAGGTGGAAAGTTTGATAAAGTGGCGCACTACGTCCACTTCGGAGAGTTCGGGGAGGGGCAATTCCACTCGCAACAGGGAATCGGGCAAATCGGCGCGCGGCACGTCCGGGTCAGGGAAGTCTACGCCAATCCGCCCGGGGGAGGAGAGTTCGTAAATTGTCGGCTCAACGATTTTCGGCGCGGTATCCAGCTTGAAATCAGTCATGATTCACCTCCGAGAGAACCGCAACGAGCGCATCAATATCTTCTTTGGCGTTCATTTCGGTCACGGCAATCAGCATTTTATTCTCCATTTCGGGGAAATCCTGCCCCAAATCGTAGCCGCCCACGATGCCGTGTTCGAGCAGATGGGCGTTGATTTCGGCGACCGGCGCAGGGCAAGAAACGACAAATTCGTGGAAGAAAGGCGCATCGCTTTCGAGCGAAAAGCCCGGAATTTTGGCGATTTCTTGCGCGGCGTGATGCGCTTTGTGGTAGCAAAGTTCGGCGACCGCCTTCATGCCGCTCCGCCCCAGCAGGCTCATATAAATCCCCGCCGCCAACGCCATCAGCCCCTGATTGGAGCAGATATTGGAGGTGGCGCGCTCGCGTTTGATGTGCTGTTCGCGCGGCGTGAGCGTGAGTACAAAGCCGCGTTGCCCGCGAGAATCCACGCTCTCGCCGACCAAGCGTCCCGCCATTTTGCGGACGAATTTGTTGCGCGTGGTGAAAAATCCGAGATAGGGACCGCCGAAGCTCATCGGGATTCCGAGCGGTTGTCCTTCGCCGACCACCATATCCGCGCCCATTTCGCCGGGCGTTTTCAACATGCCCAAAGCGGTGGGATTGGCGACCACGCAGAATAACGCACCCGCTTCGTGCGCCGCGTCTGCCA
>CAZERH010000316.1:0-2842 GCA_964515535.1 uncultured Anaerolineaceae bacterium | reverse complement strand
TCTAGCGATTACAATCGTAACAACCGCAAAAACTCCAGCAGAAGCTGAAGCACTATTGCGACACATCGGTTTACCACTTAAAAAACGAGAAACTGAAACTAAATAGTTTCCGATTCTGGTTTTTAGAAAGCAAGCAGCTTTGCTTTCGACAGTGGTAAAAGACGGAGACATGTTTCTTTCCCTCCAAGGGGAGAAACAGTCGAGTCCGGCCAGGAAGTTCTTAGTTAAATAATTGCGAAGCATTTATTTAACTTAGAAACTTGACGGTTCCGTTGAAAAACTATATACAGAAACAAAACCTAACGGTTTGAGGTATCCTCCAAATTTTTCTCAGGAAAACTTGAGAGAATAAAACATCAGAAATGTTTATAAAACAGACATGTCATCAAGGCGTGTCTGTTTTATGTTGCTTTGACTATTGTTATGTCTACACTTTATATATAAAATCCTCCCGCATATATTTGCGGGAGGGGAATTCTTTAGGTGTCTGCGTCATCACTATCAGCCGATAGCCGACCAGTAACAATGCGGTATATGTTGGCGCCAAAAACACCAACGTAGCCGACAAGGATAGCAACAATGACTCCAAGCCAACCGATGCTTTTTGCTGAATCAAAGGAAACTTTGCCTGTGTCATAGAGCCAGAACGTAAACGCCCCAACAACAATAACGAACAGAAGGAATCCTACAACACGGAGTCCTTTCCATGCAGTAAACACCAACGTTGCAAATATGGTGCCGTAAAGGACGGCAACAAGAGTACGTGAGGACCCTTTGACGTCGCTGTTCATGATGACGTCCGAGAGTGCCGACCAGACGCCTGCCATTGGGTGAAAAAAGCTGATTACCAAAATTGGTACACCAATCAGCTTTAGCAGATTGATGATCTTGAGAGTTTGTGAACTCATATTCATGGGAGTCTCCTTGAGGATGGTTGGAATTGAGAACGAATGTTCTGTTGTTATTTTAACACGAATAAACTTAATGTCAATCCATAGAAAAAGCGCGCCGTGGGTACGGCGCGCCAAATTGTTGTATACGTTGCGTTAGAACGCAACGTATTGACCTGCTATTCCAGCAGATCAATCGCCCCTTCAAGGAACTCACGCCGGCTTTCAGCCAGCGAGCCAAAAATGGCACGCCAGTCGCCGGTGTCGGGAATCAACAGGCCCGCATTTGCCGCATTTTGCAACGCGACCATGAGGTCTTGCTGGTCAATCCTGTCGGCACCTTCAAGCATTGCAGGGTCTGTTCCAAACACCACCACTGGTGTGCAGGCTGTGGTGATTGATTGTGCTTCAGCACCCAGACCAATAGTTTGCCATGCAGAACCAGCGCGCACCGCAACGCTGGGGGTACCTTCGTAGACACTCACACCGTTTACTTTTGTGCGAAGCATTGAGCGGCTGATGACCCCAACAAAGTTGAGATCTTCCGCGGCCTCAAAAACCGAATTTGTAGTGTCCGGAATTTGCACAAACCCTGCTGCCATCACAGTTCCGGCATCCACCGCATCCACCGCAGCTTTTGCCGATGGAAAATTGGTGATACGCCGCATACTGTTGAACGGCTCAAGGTCCATGAAGGTCGCCGTGGAGCCGCTGCTTTCACCAGGCAGGCCAAATGGTGTGCGTGGTGCAAGGTTTGCTGTGGAGACCATGTTTTCATCTTTTGTCACCACATAGAGGCATTCTGAAACCCCGGTTGGAATAACAAAAAGGCCTTCAGCATCGCCGGCAAGTTGGTCGAATTGACCAATGCCGAGATCCATAGGGTTCTGGCGAACTTTTGCCATGTTGTCGATAGTGCCACCAGAAACCTGGCAGACATGATCAAAAAAGAGAGGTTGCCCATCTTCGAGAAAGCCAGCAGCGATAACTTCATCGTTGGGAGTTCGCCCAATTACATTTGTAATCGAAGGGCAAACCTTACCGAAGTACGAACCTGAGTCCGACCCGGTCCAGATACTCTGCGCCGAGACGGCAGATGCACCCATGAACAATGTAGCGCCACCAAGCAGTGCAGTGATGAAAGATGTTGTTGAATTCCGCATAAGTTTCTCCTTATATGCGTTGAGAAATGGTTTGAGTCCTGTCACATGTGAAAGAACTCAAAATCCGATGGAACAATAGCATGAGATGATAATCTGTCAAGTCCCCTATGTGCAAATTTTTACATACAAGACTTGTTTTTTTGAAAAAATGTGCTTTAATAAAACAAATACATACTCAAATAGAAGGAGAGAAGTATGAAGAAGTTTTTGATACTCCTTCTAGGAGTTATTGCTCTGATGAGTGGACTGTATTTGTTCTTTGAGGAGCACGTACTTGCTGTTACAGGAATCATCTCAAAGGCAGTTTTCTCACCCCTATTCTGGAATAAAGCATTAATTGCTATTCGGTTATGGGCAGGGAAGATGAGTCTTCGTTTTGTTTTGGTGGAATTGCCTAAAAAGCTATTTCTGCCTATTTTTTCCATTTTTCTGATAAGTAGCGGAAACAGGAAAAAACTGAAATCAACAGCAAAGAAAGTAAAAGAAAAAAGTGTTGCTCTGAAAAAGGTCGTTATCACCTATTTAGAAAAATATTTTGGTAAACGCACATCTTTGGTTATTGCTTTAGTGATTTCCGGAACGGTGTTTACTGTTTTCTTTGTTGTGTTTGGGGCATATATGATTGTCTGGACAGGGCGCATAGCCGTGCCGAGTTTTCTGAGTTCAGCTTGGCGCTGGATTTTCAGTTTTACTGCTAGTTTACTAGGAAAGATTGGCTTCCGAACAACTATTTTTGTATCAACAAAGGCGATATGGAAAAAAGCGGTAGATCCCATCATTCCTGCGCCA
>CAZERH010000315.1:0-2880 GCA_964515535.1 uncultured Anaerolineaceae bacterium | reverse complement strand
ACGGAACACGCCTGACCCAAGCGTGCGAGGCGCAAACCAAGTTGTGGGCCAAGTGGGGTTGGTACGCGCGTCCAATTTGTCGTGGACTTCGGAGGGCAAATTGATGATATACCCCTCCGCCATCTGTAAAACGGGACCAAGCCCCTTAACAAGGTTGATGCGGCTCATCGTCACGGGCATTTCGCCGCGAGACAAGAAATCCGTAGACCAACCGCCACCGCGGAAGTATTCCACCGATGATGTACACCACTCCACTGCGTTGAGGCATTTTTCGGCATCTTCTTCTGTCACATCCCACCAGGGTTTGATGACCGGTTTTTCATCAATTTCTTGTTCTCCGGTGCCATCGAGGGCGGAGGGCCCGGAATTGATGAGATGCAAAACACCATCTTTGGCTAAACCGGTGGGACGATAGCCGGTGACGCGTTCGATAGAATCTGCGCTCCAATACGTGCGTACATCCGAAAAAATCTGTGCCGCGCCGGTGAGCAGATGCCCGAAAAGCATGGACGCACCGTTGAGGGAATCGTTTTCTGTGGCAACGATATAGGGCTGGCGGATGCCGTTCCAATCGAAGGAGGTGTTGAGGATGGCTTCCATAAAATCGCCGTTGGGCATGAAGTCCGTCCACTGGCGTTGACCTTGGAAACCCGAAGCGATGCTATTATGCCCCAGAGCTTCTTCGCCGAAACCGAGTTCTTCTAAACGCGGGTTGCCGACCATTAGATCGCGGGCGATGAGTGCCATTTTTACGGAAACTTCCCAATCTTTGTCTTTTTCTTCTCGGCTACGTTGCATTTCGGCGGGGTTAAGGTCTTCGCCTTCTTTTAGGTTTTCTTTTACCCATTTAAGGGCTTTTTCAAATTCAACGGGGTCATAAATTTCTTCGTTAATGCGGCGAATAAATTCGGTCATATCAATTGATTCAACGCGCATCCCCAGATATTCTTCAAAGAAATCGTGGTTTACGATAGAGCCGCCGATTCCCATCGAAGTGCCACCCATCGAGAGGTAGCTTTTGCCGCGCATGGTTGCGAGAGCTAAACCGGCACGAGCAAAGCGGAGCAATTTTTCTTGGACATCTTCGGGGATGCTGGTGTCGTCTGAATCTTGAACATCTTTTCCGTAAATGCCAAAAGCGGGCAACCCTTTTTGACTATGTGCGGCTAAGACCGCGGCGAGATAAACCGCGCCGGGGCGTTCTGTGCCGTTAAATCCCCAAACAGCTTTGGGCATGAGCGGATCCATATCCATTGTTTCGGAGCCGTAGCACCATGCGGGCGTGACGGTGAGTGAAACACCAACGCCTTCACGAGCAAATTTTGCCGCGCATTGTGCCGCTTCGGCAACGCCGCCGATGGTTCTATCTGCAATCACACATTCAACGGGTAAACCGTTGGCATGGCGCAAATTTTCGGTGAGGAATTTAGCGACATTTGTCGCCATATTCATGGTTTGTTCTTCAAGAGATTCGCGCACGCCGCGCAAGCGACCATCAATTGTCGGGCGGATGCCGATTTTTGGCATATCTCCGATAAGTCTGTTTTTAGGGGTGATTTGATTTGTTTTCATGAGAATACTCCATTCGTAATTAGTTGGATACCCATTTGGCATCATTTTCGAAAGATTCAGCGGCTCGCTGAGTGAGGTTGTTTTTTAGCAAGTCCTCTACTCTTTCAGGGGAAAGAGTGAAGGATCTAACGCCGTACTCAGCTAGGGTGACTACATCATCTATTTGTCGGATGCTTGCCACCAATAACTGGAGAGAGCTTTTTGTTGCATCAATAATCTTTTGCATGGCAATTATTTCTTCTAGTCCATCTTGTCCAGCGTCTGTCATTCGTCCCAGATAGGGTGCTAAATAATCTGCGCCTAACGCGATAGCTGTTAGCACCTGATGAGAAGCATGGACGGCAGTTAAGGTTATGCCCATTTCTTCTGCAATCAACTCTTTGTCACATAGCACACCATTTTCAGTAAGCGGCACTTTGACCATCACGCGCCGATCAATAGCTGATAATTGACGAGCAATTTTGAGCCAAGCATTGGGAGATTCTCCCCATACTTGCAGATGTAGTTCGTTTGTGCCCAATTCAAATGCTTTTTTGGCTAAAGATTTCAAATTCTCTATATTAGATTCAACACCTGCCATCCGTAGCAATTTAGGATTCATCGTAATCCCATAAAAAATGCCACTTGGTAGATATTTTTCCCAAAGAGCCGTATCGGCACTATCTAAATAAAGTTTTAAATGATTGTCAGACATTATTGGACTCCAGTTCGTTTTTATAGGGCGGATTGGCTCCTGCGCGTGAACAGTTAATGGAAGCGGCGCGATTGGCATAAGTTAAACATTCAGATAATTTTTCTGAGGAGATGCTTTTAAGATGCTCCTTACTGTCGAGAAAATTGAATTTATGCAGATAAGCCAATGTCGCTGATAAAAAGGCATCCCCGGCTCCAATCGTGTCTGCGATTTTTGTCTTGGGTGTGGGAGAAAATACAGATTCTTTGTTGAATAGGTATCCTTTTGCGCCTGTTGCGCCTAAGGTAAGGATGCAAAGTCTAACCCCCGCATCAAACCAGCGTGCAATATTTTTTTCTGCTTTTTCATCAGGATAAAGCCAATTCATATCAGCTTGGCTAAGTTTTATAATATCTATGTGATTAATCCATTGCTCAAAGCGTTTAAGATAAGCCTTTTTATCAAGAATCAAGCTGGGTCTAATATTTGGGTCTAGTGAGATAATGCGTTGATGACTTTCCCTCTGCATCAGTTTTTCTAAACTACTTGCACCCAGCTCCATGACAAGAGAGATTGAACCGAAATGTAAGGCTTTTATATCTTTTGAAAGGTTTACCGGAAGTTCGCTCTCTTTT
>CAZERH010000314.1:0-2883 GCA_964515535.1 uncultured Anaerolineaceae bacterium | reverse complement strand
ATACCGATATGATTGATATGTGGCGCAATATCGAGTATTACCCCATGTATTGGGAACAGGATTCTGTGATTGGCTATAGCGAAGCACATCTGACTTTAGTGCCTTAACAACCAAAGACCACAAGAGAGTGAAACTACAAAAATCTTAAAGATTTTTGTAGTTTCACTCTCTTGCAAAAATCGGAAGTCTTGATAACTTCCGGTTTTTTATTTAATCTCCAACCCCCAAATATCTGTCCGCGAACAAACTCGGTGTGCCGCCCGTATGCCAAAATAGGACGCGTTCATCTTTCTTGAAGAATCCTTTGCGGATTAAATCAATCATCCCGCCCGCGGCTCGACCGGTGTAAACGGGATCGAGCAGTAGCCCCTCATATTTCGCGAAGATTTGGACGGCTTCTCGCTCTAGTTCTGTGAGGACACCGTAGCCCGCTTTGCAGTAGGCATCATTGGCGAGAACATCCGCGACCCCAAATTGGTAGCCCTCCCCCAGCAGGGATGCAGTCTCAGTCGCGAGTGCGGAAACATGTTCTTTGAGCCAGTCCTCATCTTCATCAATGCTGATGCCCAAAATCTGCCCCTCGAAGCCGAAATGACGTTTTCCGAGCGTCAGCCCCGCGTGAGTCCCGCCCGAAGATGTGCCGAAGACAATCCAATCGAAATTCGGGTCTTGCGACATCAGTTCTTCGACCGCGAACGCGTATCCCAGCGCACCGGTAGGACTAGAGCCGCCGTAAGGGACAAGATAGGGCATCCCTCCATCCGACAGACTCTGCTCATAAGTGGCACGCAAGATTCGGTCACGGTCGGCACGGTCGCGTACCCAGATAATTTTCGCGCCGAAAAGCTGATCCAAAAGCAGATTCGCGGAGGCGCGTTCGGGCGTTTCTCCCGTCAAAACGAGAATACAATCCAAGCCAAAGCGCGCCGCGGATGCGGCTGTTTGGCGGCAATGATTCGACTGCGCCGCGCCCGCCGAAATCAGCGTCTTTGCACCTTGCGCTTGGGCTTCGGCGACCAAAAACTCCAGCTTGCGCGTCTTATTCCCGCCAAAAGCGAGACCGGTTTGGTCATCCCGCTTCACAAAAATCTGCGCCCCGCCAAGATGCGCGGAAAGGCGAGGTAATTCTTCGATGGGGGTGGGTAAATGAGCGAAATTTAATCGAGGGATGTTCATAAGGTTTCCTTTATTCATTATTTTTTTGCCAAATTTGATAACAAGATAATCTGGTAATATCCCAAATATCAACGAAATTATTTGAAGCAGATGGATTAAAAAAGACGGGATTAAATTCTTTTACCAAAATATATTTTTGGGCTAATTCTGTTTCTTCATTATCATATAAACGCAAGGCATCATCACAGTGCAAAACTGTATAGTCCGGGTCAAAAATGGTCAGGTATTTATCAGAAGAAACTCCCTGAGATTTGAGATCGGTCACTTTTGGCGTGACCAAACCAACATCATCTATCATTTTGCGCTCGGAATAATAACCGACATACCCCAAGGGTTCCAATAAGACGGTGCTTTGCGAATCGCTATTTTCGTACAACCAGACACCAATTTCTTTGAGTGAGTTTTCAAAACGATATTTTTGTTTCATTTTTATCGCTGTCGCATACGATAGCCCTGAGCTAATGGTAATCAACATGAGCAAAATAAAAAAAGTCTGAAACAGGAATTTTGAGCCTTTTTTCTTTTTTAGAATATCCCAAAGCGTCCCTACTGCTACACCAAATAAAAGCAAAGTTGCCCATAAAACAGGAATAAAATAGCGTTTGAAGAAAGTTGCTCGCGTAAGCGTTAATAGCACGATTTCTAAAATGATAAAAAGAAAGAGCATTAAAAAAGTTTTCTCTTCCGTGATTAAACCTCGCCAAATTGCCCACAGAATGAGACCGAAAATTATCCCTGTGCCTAGAAAAAACAGATTACCCAATTGATAAAAAGGCGATATATAAGCAAGGATTTTTAGCAGATGAGGTAAAAGAGGAGATTGATTGAACTGGCTATAGGCAATCCATTTTGCAGTTACGGTATGCGGGATGGGAGAGCCAAAATAGAAAGTGGCAAAAAGAAGCCAAGGGAGGTAAATCAAACTTGCTCCAAAAGCAATATATATGGCTCTTTTTCGATTAGAAAGACTTGAAATAAAAACAAGAAGAAACACCCAAAGAGCAAGGTCTAATCTTGCCCACAGGAGTAATCCGCTAAGAAAAGCTGTCCAGTTTTTTTTCTTTTTTGCATTGGTATATAGCGATGCGGACATAAAAAAAAGCACCAATGGAGTCTCCATGCCCTGTGTGTTTTTATAGAGCATTTGCGAGGAAAATAAAATAAAAACCAAAGGGAAAATTTGCTCGGCTGTGGAGCGTTTAAGGAAGTTCAGCGTTTTCCAAGTAAAGAAAAGTGTTCCCGCGGAGGCAAATAGATTCAAAACTCGCGCCCCCAAGATAATATCTGCGGAAATATATTTTATCCAACCAGCCAAGAGCAGAGTGAGCAAAGGTGTGGTCGTGCCATAGACCCGCTCCCCGATATTGTAGACAAAACCATTCCCCTCAGCGATTTGTCTGGCGAAACGAAAAGTGATGAAAGCATCTTCTTCTATATAGCCTGTATAACTAATCCACCAAAGGCCAAGGACAAATGAGAGTGCAAGCAAAATTTTAGCCCAAATTTCTACGGGAAAAATAAACTTTGCAAAAAGCGATTTTCTCTGCATATCTCTCATATTGCTACCAAACGTCAAATTACATTCGCCAAAATCAACGGTTTATCTTCTCTTTCGTCTTCTTCCCCCTTGCCCTCATTACATCCAAAACGCTAGGTAATCAGCCCTTTCTCCTCTTTCCAAGTATAAAGTTTGTTGATGCTGATATT
>CAZERH010000313.1:0-2883 GCA_964515535.1 uncultured Anaerolineaceae bacterium | reverse complement strand
AGTCGTTTGTGCCATAGCTGAAACGGGCTTCTTTCTCAGCATCCCAAGTGTAGACTTCTTCAAGTTTCATAATACCAATTAGGTCATTCAAAGAATTGCGGATGACCAACTCTTCGCCAACGGGGGGAAGTTCGGCTGGGTCTGCGGTGAGGGTGATGGGGAGCGGGAAAAGTGTGCCATCAATCAGACGCATATTTGTCAGAACATTTTCATAATCCGCTTTGCCCATGAAGCGGTCGAGGGGTGAAAACGCGCCGGTGGCGAGCATTTCCAAATCATTTAATGCGCGGGCAGAAATCTGAATTGCCTTCAAACCTTTTACACGCTCTATTAGCGCATCCCGCTCGTCACCGGTAGCTACTAAATTTACCAATTCACCGCCATAAGGGGCGATCAACTTACTTTTAGACATTTTTTCTCCTAGCTGAAATTCTATATTCAGCGATTGAATTTTGAACAAACGGCGCAATTATACACGCTTTATCGGGGCGCACAATAAATACCCTCTGCCAAAGTGCGCATTTCCAGGGTGAGTTCCATCTCTAAAAGAATGTCGCAGGCTTGTTGAATGACAAAATCATCTTTTTTAATATAAGATTTGATTTCCTGGACACGCTCCACATCCCCAAGCACAGCACTGGCTTGGAGAAAAGGAATCCACTCAATAGCATCCTGCGGAACGAACGCGTTTTGGCTTGCTTGCTGATCGAGAAGCGCGACCGTGTCCCAGTCACCGCGTTGACGCGCCAATGTCGCTTTTTGGTAGATGTAGCACCAACCGTGAGCAGGTTCAACGCCAAAAACGACTTCGGGCGGTGTATGAGATTCGGCATCTGTCAAAATATGTTCCACTTCCGAAAACTCTCCAATCTGCATAATCCGTTCATTTTCCCATCGAGAATATTCCGGCAGAGTGCCATCAATAACATGAACACATGATTTCAAAGTCGGCTGAGAAAGAATAAGGATTTCTTGATAATTGGGGTAAATTACAATGCCCCTTCGCCCCCGTGAGGATTGTGGTTGTCGGGTGATGATATCTAGCATGGTATCGTGAGTGAGTACAAGCGCATAAACACCGGGGCGCACTCGTTTTTTGCTCGTTCCTTCAGGATAATAAATTTGACTGGCTGGGCCCCAAACAAAATACTCTTCTTCTATTGCGCTGGCAGGATAATTTGCGATTAAAGTTGTCTCCTGAGCAATATGTGGAATACGCCAGCTAACTTGCCACCAAAAATCTTGCAGACTGGCTCTTTCTTGGGCAAAGCTAACCGCGTTTGCGTGATGTGTTAACGTGGCAATAAAAACCAGACTTGCTAAAGCTGTAATTCTTATGTTTTTATTTGTGAAATAATATGCCACAGCGACAAGGATAAAGGCAACGCCAATTGAAGCTATTAACGTGTAGCGTGAATGGCTGGGAAATATGACCGAGCGATTAACAAGCGTAATTGGAAGCAGACCTGCCATCAACGTTAGAAAACCAAGCCAAACTGCTTCCTTTTGCCAGCGATTATTTTTAGTGAGTTCTCTATTATCTTTTTTTACGCTCTTTCCTAGAAAAAAAAGCATGCTTACTGCAAGAAAAACAACAATAATGCTGAGAGCAAAACCGGCTACAGTCTCTTTTATTCGCATCCCAAAAGCAAATTGGGAAAGAGGGATGCCCCAAGCAAGGATTAATGTTTTTATGGCATCGTGTATGAGGTTGATAGCCCAAGTTGTCCCGATAAGCAATGGCGATTCAGTAAAATCGCTCAATTGCGCCCCTATATTTGTTGCGCCACGTTCACTCTCAAATAGAAAAAAACGCCAAAAGATAAAAGGCAAAGGTGCCAGTAGAAAAGGAAGACTCTGGAAAAAAGTCCATTTTATCTTTTTTAGAAAAATCTTCTCTTTGCGTAAAGCAAGGGTTAATATGAGCAAAAACCTTAAAACTTCTATGCCAATAAAATATTCGACCAAGCCTAAATAGAGCCATGCAAAAAGCACGGATGCGGCTAGATAACTATATCGCGTAGAAAAGCTAGATGCCAAGAGCGATTTTAAGGTGAAAGCAAGAGAAAAAGTTGCCAATGCCAAAGCAACCATCTGCGATTGATAATCAATCCCGTTTGGAAGAGAGAGAAAGCCCGGATAAATGAGGAAGAGAAGAGCTATCCACAATGTTGCGCGGCGTTGTTGTGCCCACAAAAGCCGTGTTGTCCAGAAAAGCCCGATTCCGCTGAGCAGGCGAAAAAGGTAGGCACTCAAGTTGAAATAAAGTGCGTTTTCTCCAAATATCGTATATGCGGGAATCATCACGAGCGCACGCAGAGGGCGATCTCCTGCAAAAACTTCACGGAAGATCGAAGCTCCTTTTACTTTTGCGGCATACATCAGATACCAATCGTCGTGGGAATATCCACATTTATCAATTAACGGCAAATAGACTAGTGCTGACACAAAGAAAAGTAATTCGAGTGAAAGAAAGTTTTTAGAGAAAAGAATTTCTTTAAATTTTGTCATTTTTTATATTTCATTGTGTTGCCCAGTATTCAGGCGTGTAGCTTTCTATTGGAGAAAACCGGTTACCGCCAATGGGGATTAGCTCAAAACCAACTTCTGTGCCATTAATATCTATTTGCAAAAGAATATCATTTGGAGAATCACCAAGCCCAACAGCAAGCGTGTATAAATCGGCATTGGGATATTTATTATAAAAAGGCGATAGGTTGCCGTTAAATGCGCCAACATCCCCTGCCATCAGGTAAATTGGTTTTATCTGCGCTGCGGGAAGCAGTATCTCATCTTCTAATTCTTGGTAATTGTTTCCGTACTTGCAGTTACCGTTTGGCTTTGCGCTAAGGTGAATGCTTCTATCCAGAAACAAAACTTTGT
>CAZERH010000312.1:0-2884 GCA_964515535.1 uncultured Anaerolineaceae bacterium | reverse complement strand
GATCAGCATCTTTTTATCGAAGTTGGTGCGATGCACTACTGCTTGAGCGAAAGTCCTAATGACTAGAATTTATTTTGATTTCAGTATCATTTTATACGTGAGCGGTGCGGTGTTTACGCCAAGCAAATTGTTGATGGTTGGCACGCAAGTTGAGGTCACGTATGCTGATCCTGTCGAAATACGCGCGTGTGGCGCGTTTATCTTCTAAATTATTATCGGAGGTATTTATGTCAGAGAAAGAAATCCCATCCCAAGCGCAAGTTGTTATCGTAGGCGGAGGCGTGATTGGCACTAGCGTTGCCTATCATCTTACCAAATTAGGTTGGAAGGATGTGGTGCTTTTGGAGCGAAAAGAACTCACATCCGGCACAACTTGGCACGCGGCGGGGTTGGTTGTAACGCCAAGCGGAAGCGAGTTGGGTGTTGAGATGTCTACTTATACTCTTGAACTAATTAAGTCTTTGGAGGCTGAAACGGGGCAATCGACCGGATTTAGAGATGTCGGTTATATACAGCTGGCTTGCTCTGAAGATTGGCTGGAAGATAGGCGTAGGATGGCGGTTGCGGCGCGCAGATATGGTGTTGATTATCAGGAAATTTCGCCTACAGAAATCAAAAAGATGTTTCCCCTAGCAAATACGGACGATATTTTAGCCGGATTTTATGTGGAAGATGACGGGCGCGCAAATCCGGTCGATTTTACGATGGCTTTGGCGAAAGGGGCGCGGATGGGTGGCGTAAAAATTTTTGAAGAAACCGAAGTGATTGGCATTAACCAAGAAAAGGGACGCGTGACCGGCGTGGTGACAAATAAGGGAGAGATTAAGGCTGAGGTTGTTGTAAATTGTGCAGGATTATGGGGGCGGGAATTGGGCAAAATGGCGGGCGTGAATGTGCCTTTGCAAGCGGCAGAACATTATTATTTGCTGACCCAACCTATTGAGGGCATACACGCAGATTTACCCATTATCGAAGATTTTGAGCGGTATTCTTATTTTCGGGAAGAAGTCGGTGGACTTTTGGTCGGTTTTTTTGAGCCGATTGCTCAGCCGTGGGGCGTGGGCGGTATTCCGAAGAATTTTGCCTTCGGTGAAATCAAGCCGGATTGGGATCGTATGATGCCTTATATTGAGATGGCTATGGGACGAATTCCCGCGTTGAAAGATGCGGGGATTCATAAATTCTTTTGTGGTCCTGAAAGTTTTACCCCGGATGGCAAACCATTAATGGGAGAAGCTCCCGAATTGAAAAATTTCTTCGTTGCGGCGGGGTTAAATTCCATCGGGATTTTGCGGGGTGGCGGGGTTGGAAAAATAATGGCACAGTGGATTGTGGATGGCTACTGTCCGGTTGAATCGCATGATATTGATATTGCCAGATGTCATCCTTTTCAGGGCACGCAGAAATTTCTAAAAGATAGAACCGTAGAAACGCTGGGATTGCAATATCAGCTTATTTATCCGAATTTCTCAAAAAAGACGGCGCGAAATCTTCGCAAAACGGCTATTTATGAGCAGTTAGCGAAAGCGGGCGCGTTTTTTACCGAAGGAGCGGGTTGGGAAATGCCCGACTGGTACGCGCCTACCGGAGCAGAGGCTAAAGTTAAACAATACTCATGGGGGCGACAAAATTGGTTTGATTATCACGCCGAAGAGCATAGAGCTTGCCGTGAAGATGTGGTTTTTATGGATGTCAGTTCCATGTCCAAATTCCTTGTGCAAGGACGGGATGCTGAGAAGGTGCTCAATCGAGTTTGTGCCAACGATGTTGCGGTGTCGGTTGGGAAAATCGTTTATACGCAATGGCTAAATGAACGCGGCGGTATAGAGGCGGATTTAACCCTGACGCGTTTGGCAGAAGATAAATACTTTATTGTTAGTGCCAGCAACTTTCATACCCATGATCTTTGGTGGCTGAAAAAACATATTCCCCACGATGCGCACGCGTTCGTTACTGATGTGACTTCGGGCTATACGCTGATGAATATCCAAGGACCCAAATCCCGTGATTTAATAAAGCAACTTACAACTGCGGATATTTCTAACACCGCTTTCCCCTATCTGAGCGCGCAAAAAATCGACATCAATTATGCGCTAGTCCAAACCTTGCGCGTTACCTATGAGGGAGAATTAGGCTACGAGTTATATGTTCCCACTGAATTTTCAACTCATGTCTACGAGGCGATTATAAATGCGGGGCAAAATTTTGGCTTGCGTCATGCCGGTTTTCAAGCCCTTAATTCCCTCCGCATTGAGAAGGCGTATCGCGAATACGGGCATGATATGGATAATATGGATACGCCCCTAGAAGTAGGCTTGAGTTTTGCCGTGAAATTCGATAAACCCAATGGTTTTATCGGCAGAGAAGCCCTCTTGCGCCGCCGAGAAAACGCGCCCCTCAAATATCGCATGGTGCAATTTCTTTTGGATGACCCCACCCCTCTCCTCTACGGCAATGAAAGCATTTATCGGGATGGCAAAATTGTGGGACACCTCCAAACGGGAGCTTACGGATTTACGCTTGGCGGCGCGGTGGGCATGGGTTTTGTCAAAAACGAGCAGGGCGCAACCTCCGACTTTATCAACAGCGGAAGTTACGAGATTGATGTCGCCGGCGTGCGCTATTCTGCGAAAGCCTCCTTGCGCCCGATGTATGATCCAAAGAATGAAAGGGTGAGGATGTAGGATGAAAAAAACCTGACAAGTCTCAAAGAGCTGTCAGGTTTGGATATTGGATATAAAACCGCAACGCGCGTGTTTTGGACTTGCGTGCCGTCCCCAAAAGAACAGTGATTCAGAAAAATGATTTTGGGATCAATAGCGGTGATGGAGTTTTATCTTTCCACGACGTTTCCCGTCGCATCGGCACAATGTGAAATCCAATC
>CAZERH010000311.1:0-2898 GCA_964515535.1 uncultured Anaerolineaceae bacterium | reverse complement strand
ATTTCTATCGCCAATCGGGGTGGCGATCTTGTGATGCACTTCGGGACATATTATATGCCTGACTTCCGTCATTACGGATAATGTAAATCTCTAGGTTGCCATCTCTATCCGTTGAAAAGGCAATCCAATCACCACTGGCATTAAAACTAGGCTCAAGGTCTTGTCCCGGATAATTAGAAATATTTATCACCCCGCCACCGTCCGTTCCCATCGTATAGATTTCAGGATTACCGTCGCGATCGGATACAAAAGCAATTATGTTTTGCATACCATAAGCCGTTGGCGAGTAATCGTTTGCGGCATTATTTGTCAAGTTTGTCAATTCCGAACCATCGGGCTTGACCATATATATTTCTTGGTTTCCATCACGCATACTGGTAAATAATATCCATTCTCGAGAGCTCAAAAATCCACCCGAGGAGAACCAAGCCGGCGCAAAGTCATTTGCTCCCTCATTTGTCAGGTTGCGAACTTCAGAACCATCGCTACGCATAATATAGATTTCTTGATTCCCATCACGGTTGCTAGTAAAAGCAATCCATTTACCATCCGGGGACCAAGTTGGAAGTTGGTCATCGGCTGGATTATTGGTTAAATTTATCGGTGCGCGCCGGTCTACGCCGGTGAGATAGATTTCATTATTTCCATCTTGATTAGACACATAAACAATTTGTTGGGTATCAGGTGCTAAAGCAGGTTGCATATCGTTTGCGGGATTATCTGTTATACGTGTTACGACCTGATCTTTAGCGTCCATAATATAAATATCAGAATTTCCATCTCGGTTACTTTCAAAAGCAATTTGTCCATTTAATTTTGGCACAGTGCCGCTACTCGTTGCCGTGGGTTCAACAGGCATAGTTGGGGCGGGAGTCGCGATTTCAGTTGGCATATCCGTAGGATTGCCTGCAATTGCAGTAGCCGTCATTGAAGGGTTATTCGGGTCACAGGGATCGAGATCTCTTCCATCAATAATTGAGTCGGCATCCGAATCGGGGTTAAGGGGGTGCGGGCAGGTCTGATTTTCTTGCCCGTCCAATAACTCATCATTATCGGTATCGGGGTTAAGGGGATCCGTCCCAAGTGCAACTTCTGCACCGTCATTCATTCCGTCCGAATCGGTATCAGGCATTAACGGGTTTGTTTGGCGGGTAACTTCATCGCCATCGTAGAGTAAATCATCGTCTGTATCCGGAATAAGCGGATTTGTCTTATAAGTAAATACCTCGTCTCCATCATTGAGCGCGTCCCCTTCCGTATCAACCAAGAGAGGGTTAGTCGTATAAATTTTAACTTCGTCACCATCTCCTATTCCATCCGCATCCGTATCGGGGTTGAGCGGATCTGTCCCGATTTCGAACTCTTCGCTATTGAGTAATCCGTCCCCATCGGTATCTTCCCCGCCGACAATAGCCGCCTGCGTTTGATTATAAGATGCCGTTTGGGTGGCACTGGCACTCTCCTGTTCCCCTTTCTTCGGGATAAATAAAATCAAACATAAAAGCATAATGCCAATAAGCAAAACGGCAATCAACCACGGAGGAAGAAAAGCCTTCTGTGTGATTTGCGATTGAAAATCCTGCGCCTTTTTCCCCGATGATAGAGCATTGATACTAAATGGATACACTTCCTCATTCCCAACAAAGGGACGTGATCTCAGCCTGCCGCGATACTCAAAGACTCCACTCCCTCCGAAAGGAATCTGTAATCTTTGCGCCGAAGTAATCTCAGAATAAGCAAAATCAAATTCGGGGTTATTCGGGTCACTACCTTCTTTTGCAAAACGAGTAATCTTCTCGAAAACCAATCTCTCCGATGCTTCCCGAAAACTCAAGTCATAAGTATCGTCTGCGTTACCTTCATTATTAATCAAAAGTTGGGCAGGCTGATTCGCTTCAAGTTCAGCGGGTCTTAGCGTCCCTGTAAATTTAGAAAATGTAGCCACAGTTAAGATACAATTAATCTCAGTTTTCTGGCTTGGCACTTCCTCACTGGAAACCTGAATTTTAAAAGGTGTTCGTCCTGCATCTGCCGCAGATGAGCGTGGAACATTAATTGTAAACAAGACCTCTTTGCCTTCTGAAGCCTGCAATTTGGTTGATGGAGATTGTATGGAAACCCAATTTCTAGGTACCCCTGTGATATCTAAGCGGAAGTTATCTCCGGATATTCCACGATTCTCCAAGAAAAGCGGAATACTAATGCTTGATCCCGGCGTAACCGGAAAACTAATCGCACCAATCAAAGCACTAACACGCCCCTCCGGCTGATATACAGCAACAGTTACATTCGCGTAGGCTATAGCAAGTAGCCCCGCCGCGTTTCGGCTTTTTCCCTGAATTTTCAACTTATATTTTCCAACGCGCCCATCAGGAAAAGGAGGCGGTTGAACAGTCAGGGTAGCTTGTAACGCTTTACCGGGAGGCACGCGTAACTCATCTTCATCAAACGAGAGCCATTCTGAAGGGATACCTTCTACAGAGAGTCTAACAACATCTTCAATTGCGCCATTATTAATCACGCCGATATGAAAAACAACACTTTTCTCAGGCGCAACATTTAACTCTTTTTCTTTAACGACCAGCCTAATTGCTAGTTTTGGGGGCTGAGTTGAACTATTATTTTCCATCTAAAAACTCCTAAATACTTTGCAAAGGTCAACAAGACCTCTCCCTTATTTTTTGCTTTTTAAATCTTTTGAGACAACTCGTTGAGAAGGTCAAAAAACTACACTTATGGGATAAAAAAGTGACTGCAAAATGGGATGCTTCACGTCACGCGCGCGTTTCCAACTTGAGTGCCGAAACCGAGCAATTCTGCGCTCTGAATAGCAAGAATATACCACAACTTTTCAGGGTTGCCATCAATGAACGTCCTTTAATAAATGATAAAAGAACG
>CAZERH010000310.1:0-2898 GCA_964515535.1 uncultured Anaerolineaceae bacterium | reverse complement strand
TATTATTAGGGCGTGGGTGTTGGTTCCGATGAAGATTGGGGCATAAAGGTATACGCATAAAGCATGGTTTTGTTGTCGGGCATAGGCATCCACGGTAGTTTTAGGATTTCTTCGTAAGTATAGAATATCTCCACAACCAGTGCGCCGGAGTTCGGTGCAGATCCCGCAATGCGATTATTCACTTCGGTTTCGTCAAAGTGAGATATTTGGCGACCGCTCCAATGGTGTTCATTTAACAAAGTTGCGTTGCCGCCCGAAATACTATAAACAGAGACAATAATTTCATTATCATCGTTTTTATCGGGGTCAACCAAATTCTCACGGATTTTTATTTTTCGGGTGGTGTCGTTTGTATCGCTAGGCTCAAGAATGACAATCACTTGCTCGGCGGCACTTACGTAAAAAGAATTTCCTGTATTCGGATCAACGTATTCGTGGTCATAATTGCTAAATAAGCGCGCTACCTCGCGCGAAGCATCTACTAAGGAGAGGTAATAATTTAGCATAAAACCGAGTTCAACTAGCCCTGAAAGCAACATGAGTAAAATAGGCAACGTCAGTGCCACTTCAACCAAGCTTTGCCCTTTCGTTTTGCGCTTGTTTTTTTTCTTCTTCGCTAAAAAATTGTTTAGTTTTTCTTTTATCATCATAAAAATCCTGTGCTTATGATAGCTTTAGGGAGGAAAAACGTATATCCTGCTTAGGTCTCGCTCAAAAATAAAGAATATATACGGCACTTAAAATCAAAAAAGGCGCATAAGGGATTGCGGCAAACGCTTCATAGCGTTTGGATGCCAGCATCCACAAAACTAAAACAAGACTAACTGCCCCGCCCGCTAAAATCGCAAATAAAATGCCAATCCAAATTAGCTTTACACCGAGAATTAGTCCTAAAATACCGGCTAAAGTTACATCACCAAAACCGAGTGCATCACCTTCTTCGATGCCTCCGGCTTTGCCACGTCTCTTCGACATCCAGCGGGCAAAGAGAACGCCGAGATAATAAAGGCTGAACATAATTGCAAATCCCAACGCACCACCGAGCAAACTGCCGACAATGCCATGAAATTTTGCGCCAATGATTAAGCCTAAAACAGCACCGAAATAACTGACTGGATACAAAATTAAACGATGCTCAACATCAATCACAAAAACTACGGCGAAATAGGTGAGCAAAATATAACCAATCCAAAAACCTAAATCGGAGGGTGGAAAAATCCACATGGCAACGGTGAGGGCTACGCCGCTGATGAGTACAACCCAAGTACGTTTACCTCGGATTTGCTCACAGTTGGCACAGCGTTTGAGGAGCAGATAATCTACCCATTTATGTTGAGCGGAACAATGTTGACAAACAGGTGATGTTAATTGGCGGGTCGCAGGTAAAACATCCGAAAGATAATTTACAAGTGTCCCGGCAATCCATCCTAAAAAGACGGGAAGCGCAATAGTGATATTCATACACCTACATTATATGATAAAAATTGGTAAAAGAAAGGAGCATATGTCTGCTTGGCTTTCATTCTTGTAATGTAGACATAGTACATATTGGCTATTTTTGCCTTTTTGTCTTAGAATTCGCACCGCAACCGAATTCTAAAGGAGCAATTTGTTATGGAAAAATTTCTAATCGAGGGAGGCATTCCGCTAAAAGGCGAAGTGACTCCGGCGGGCAATAAAAACGCCGCACTGCCCATCTTAGCCGCTACGCTCTTGAGCGAAGAACCCATTATCTTGCACAATTTACCGAGTATCAGAGATGTGGCGGATATGCGAAAACTGCTTCAAAGCATGGGCGCAGATTTGCTGGATTTAGGAGGAGATTCATGGAAAATCACCGCCAAAAAACTAGAGCCACTTAATTTAGATATGGAACGCAGTCGGCGCATACGTGCCTCTATCTTGCTGGCTGGTCCCATCACAGCTCGCTGTGGAGAGCTTCGTCTGCCCCCCCCGGGCGGAGACGTGATCGGCAGGCGCAGACTGGATACCCATATTTTGGCATTGAAGGCTCTTGGGGCAGAAATTGAGTATGATCGCGTGTTTGAATTTCACGCCAATGGTTTGCATGGTGCAGAAATTTTGCTCGACGAAGCCAGCGTAACCGCCACCGAAAACGCAATTATGGCGGCTGTTCTCGCAGAAGGGAAAACGGTTATTCGCAACGCCGCATCCGAACCGCATGTACAGGAATTATGCCATTTTCTGAATGAGTTAGGTGCAAAAATTGACGAAATTGGCTCGAATACCTTAAAAATTGAAGGTGTTCTTCGTTTGCATGGCGGGGAATTCACCATCGGGGCTGATTATCTCGAAGTAATTTCTTTTGTCGGCGCGGCAGTGGTTACAAAAGGAAATATCCGCATTCGCAATGCGGGCGTGAAATATCTTGATATGGTCAAAATTGTGATGGAGCGGATTGGCGTGAGTTGGGAAACAGAAGGCGATGACATCATCATTTCTAACGAGCAACCGCTTAAAATAGTTCCCGACTATGGTGATGCAATTCCTGAAATCAAAACAAATGTCTGGCCCGCCTTCCCAACCGACTTGATTAGCATTGTCATCACCATTGCCACTCAATCTGAAGGTACGGTTATGTTCCACGATTGGATGTACTCCGGCAGAATGTATTTCACCGATAAATTAGTGAGTATGGGCGCAAAAATCATTCTCTGCGATCCTTACCGTTGTATCGTGCAGGGACCTTCCCCGCTTTTTGCCGAACGTGTAGATAGCCCCGATATTCGCGCCGGTATGGCGTTATTGTTGGCGGCACTTGCGGCAGAGGGGAAATCTACCATTAGAAATATCGGTCAAATCGATCGTGGCTATGCGGATGTAGAGGCGAAGTTCAAAGCGTTGGGGGCAAGGATAGAGCGCGTAAAAGAGTAGGGG
>CAZERH010000309.1:0-2901 GCA_964515535.1 uncultured Anaerolineaceae bacterium | reverse complement strand
GGCTTTTTTTCATTTCACCGCGCTTAGATTGGAGAAGAGCTAGGAGAGATTTGATGTTATTCATATTAAAATCCAAAATAGATTATTGTTGAAACCTGATAGAATTGTATCACCTCAACCTTTTTTCTAACAGTTTTTCTGAGATTAGAGCCCCATGTTTTTTACCCTACTCCTCGACTTTCTTGCTATCAATTTTGCCGTTTTCCTACTCATTATTGCCATTCGATTTTTTAAAAAATGGGGGAGGTCGGGATATTTAATCTACGCGTATATTTCCCTTCTACTTTCAGCATTAACCTTATATTTGGGATTGAAAGATTCGACCCCGCTTTTGTATCAGGCTTGGTTTGGGATAATCAGCGGACTCTCAGCGTGGACAGTCTCTGAGATGGCTCAGCAATCAGAATTGCTTATAATCGAAAAGCGGGAAGGTGCGCTTCATTTCAGCATGGTTTTGCTCCTGACCATTATTGCCTGGGCGCATCTCCCCCTTGCTCTACAATTTAGTCTTGCTCTTTTTCTTATGAACTGGGGGGGGCATATTATCATCTTTGCAGGGAGGGAATGGATAGGAAAGAAAATACTTACACCGATCACAAATAGCATCTCGGTTTTAGTTATCATCGGAGAAATAATCTATGTTTCTACTGTGAGCGGGGAGCCTATTTCCCTTCTCTGGAGCGCAACATGGATTTGGATTGCAGTCTCAATGATTGTTTTTTCTCGTATCTTCTAACCAATTAACCAATACCTTCGTCAACTGAGCGGGGCAGAAAGCCACCACAACCTCAGGGAACGAAAAAAGCCCCAAAGCATCGCTTTGGGGCTAAATTTTTAAGAACCAAAATCAATTAAGCAGAGAGACTATTTTCTTGCGTGGCAGTAGCGGGTGCGCTATTTAGCGCGGCGTAAATAAACATCCCTAAGCCAATCACAAATAACAACCCACCGGCAACCATCATTTGGGTATGAAAAGCATCTGCAAGATTAACGCCATCAAAAATATGCGTAGGTCCTGCCCACATCTGAACACTGGAAACGAGCATTCCCATCACAATAGCGGTCATCCCACCTGCCGCGGTTTTCCCATTGCTCCCACCCTCATCAAAACCGACCATTTTTTTGATTTTCGGGAAGCTGAAGAGCAAGAAGAGGAGTAGTGTAAATATAGCGGCATAAACAATTATATCCAGCGGCATAGACGACCCACCCTCTCGCAAAGCGCGAGAAGTTGCCATGTGAATACCACCTACTACGATGGATAAGACCAAAACAATTAAAGCATCACGATATGAATTTTTCTTCCCGCGGACGAGAGAAATGGTCGCGCGGATGCCCATAATCCCGAAGAGTATAAAAGCGATGACATAAATGATATATAGCCATTGATATTGAGCAATTCCAGCAAGGCTATCTACCGCAAATTTGTCAGGTGCAAAGGCTACACAGCCTGTCCCAACGCCACTGAGCAAAACAAGTGCAGAGGTTAATCCCATAAAGAGAATACCGATGAAGCGTAGAAACTTACCCATTTTTATCTCCTTTTGTATACAAAATCCAAGGTAAACGACAAATTCATTGTACAGTATTCTGTTTATCAGTGCGGATGACTTTCGTCTTAAACCCAAAAAATCTGAGTTGTCCTCAGATTTTTTGGGTTTGGTAGGATGAATAGCTGTTCCCTTCGTGTAATTCACTTGCTCCCGTTAAAAGAGCGCATATTTGTCTTTTGGCGTTATGCCGCAAAACCTACCACAAACGCGAGAGTCATTAATAAAAGCAGACCGGGCAAAACGGTGAGAATCGTATCTTTTGAAAGAATTGGTTTGCCTGATTTTAGGAAGGCAAGTAATAATCCACCGATACCGATTAGCGCACCGCCAATGCCGACCCAGAAAAATCCGCTCGCGGCTTTGCCTTGAATGCTAAAAATAATCGGGAGCAAGAAAATTGTCATCCCCGCGATGCCGTGAACGGTGGCGAGAGGAATGACAGCCATTGCGCCTTCCATTTTATAACGGGAATAGATGACGAGCAAAAACCCGACTATCACGAAAATAAGATAGGCGGTTTGCCATTGCGGGAGATATTCAGAGACAAGTCCGAGCGAAAGGCTTAAGGGGATAATGGTCGAGACGATGACCACGAGTGGGCTATCGAGAATGTCGAAGCCGAGAATGATGATAAGCAAGCCAGCCACCAGCAACACGCCAAAGGCGATGGTATAGGCTGTTATCGCGAATGGTTCGGCTCCATCTATCCCCACAACAATTTGATAGGCGGCGAGCAATCCTGTAATTAAAAGCAGGATACGGTCAAGAATCGAAATCTTTTTCATGATATTCTCCAATTTAGAACATGAATAGGAGCATCGAACTGAGCATATAGAGGGATGCGTATTTGAAAAGACCAAAATTGACGGTTTCAGAAGGTTTGATGACACTGGCTATAGCGAGAACAAATAATCCGCCGGAGAGGACTGCCATGAGGCGTAAGTAGCCCCAAGTTGCGCCGATGCCGTAAGCGGCAATGCCGATCATAATTGCGGCGATGATGCTGGAGATGGCGATGGTGATACGGGTAAACTGGAAACCATAAGTAGAGGGGAAGGTGGGTACGCCCGCTTTTTTATAGTCTTCGTGATAGCGCATCGAGAAAGTTAAGATGTGGGTTGGAATCCAGAAGAGAATGGCTAAGAGGAGCGCGAAGCCGACCCAATCGAGTCCGCCAACGCCGAGGGCACGCCCTGCAAGAATGGGCATTCCGCCGGAGATGCCGCCCCAAACAATAGACCATGCGGTTTTTCGTTTGAGCCACATGGTGTAGATGACAACATCTATAAAAATTCCACCAAAAATGATGAGCCCGTAGAGCGCATCCATTGCGACACCGATGCCAACA
>CAZERH010000308.1:0-2909 GCA_964515535.1 uncultured Anaerolineaceae bacterium | reverse complement strand
ACGCACAAGCCGAGAGCATTAAAAGCATAATGAGTAAAAAAAAGAAGTTTTTAGGATACATTTTCATTCGATTCTCCTGTGTTGGTTGGTGCGTTACTCAACCGCCATCACCATTTCCATATAAGTACCCAAGCATAAATAAGTTTGTATTTGTGTGGTGCGAGATTTATCTCGCCCTTCTCATAAAACGCGACATAAATGTCACACTACGATGTCTCAAAATGCAAAAAACTTTTGCTCGGATACTTATGATTCATTCCGCGTACCTTATTCCAAAATGTCAACATCATCTACAAGATTCGGCACAGAGCAGAGAAAAATAAAAGGCTCATCGCCAATGGTCTCGTAAAAATGCGGCAAACCCGCGGGGATGAAGAGAACGTCATCTTTTGACACCTCGTAAACCTCATCACCAAGACCAACTCGTCCGTGTCCATCCAAAACAAGTTGCTCATGCTCAACGGTATTCGTATGCAAAGGCATGGAGCCGCCGGCTTGCATCGTGATGCGGCGCATGGCAAAATTGGGGGCTTCTTCGGATGAAATTAAAACTTGAATACTTGTCTTCACCGCGACTGTAATTTCGGTTGCTTCTACATCTGAAAATTTTTTGACGGGCATGTTAATCTCCTATAAATTTTATTTTCGATAGAGGTTGTTTTCTTTCTCCACCCTCCCCTTTTTTACCGTCCAAAGAGTGGCTTGCTCAACAAAGTCGTCCGTAAAAAGCTCTAAATCGGTGGTGGTTAGCAGACTTTGTTCATTTTTACCCAAATAACCCAATAAATCTCGCCTCCGTTGAGGGTCTAATTCTGCCATCACTTCATCTAGCAAAATGAGGGGCCACTCACCGGAGCGATTTTTCATCCAATCTACTTCGGCAAGTTTGAGCGAGAGCAGAGCAGTACGCATTTGTCCACGCGAGCCGTAATCGCCTAAATCTACGCTGTTGGCAAGAAAACGTAAATCGTCTCGGTGGGGTCCAACGGTGGTCACGCCGCGGGCTATTTCTTCGCGGCGCAAAGCGGTTAAACGCCGCGCAAAACCTTCTTTAATGGATTCAAGTTCGAGACGCGTCCGGTCCCGTTCCGTATCCATTTTTAGGGCATATTGACCTTGTGGGTTTTGGAGCGGATCATACGCGGGTTGGTAGCGGAGGCGCAGAATTTCATCCCCGTGCGTTAGTTCGTGGTGGATGCGAGACGCGAGCGATTCTAACTCGTGTATGGCTTGAATCCGCCAAATAATCAGCCGTGCGCCCCTGTCGCTGACCGTTTCATCCCAAAAATCAAGTTGATTTGGGTCTCCGCCGCGTTCGCCGAGTTGCTTGAGCAAAGCGTTTCGTTGGGTGATGGCTTGGGCATATTCGCTGAGCGTGCGCGCATATGCGGGGATAATTTGCGCCAGTGTTTGGTTGAGATAACGCCGCCGCTCGCGAGGACTGCCTTCGATAATTAGGGACATCTGCGGGACAAAAAGCACTGCGTTAAGATGCCCGATTGCCTCGCTGGTTTTGCGCTTGACCCCGTCTAATAAAATCTCTTTGCGGAGACGTTTTTCGTTAATGCCAATCGGCTCAAGTATGAGGCGCATTTCTAGCCGATGTTTTCTCCCTTTGCTTTGAAAATCGGCAATAATGCGCCCTACGGTCAGTTCCTTGCTACGCGCGGCAATAAAATTGACTAATTGTCGGTCTTTGTACGTCTGAAAAGAGGTGAATGTTGCCATAAAATAGATGGCTTCAAGGATGCTGGTTTTGCCTTGTGCATTATTTCCCACCAACAAAACAGACCGCTTCGGGATGTCTAAATCTAGGCGGGAGAAGTTGCGGAAGTTGGTGAGGGAGAGATGGGTCAGGTGCATTTTTTAGTTTTACGCGTAGGGGCGACCAGCTGGTCGCCCCTTAAACATTATCTACATAATCTTCTGGGGCGGGTTGCCAAATTGTCTCGGCACGGTCGGTGAAGAGGATACCTTCAAGATGGTCAATTTCATGCTGAAAGATGCGCGCGACCCAACCATCAAGTTTATATTTTATTTTTTTGCCTTTACGATTTTGTCCTCGCACGACAATAGATAGAGATCGCTCTACGTCTCCCATAATACCGGGGACGGAAAGACAGCCCTCGGCACCCAGTTCTTTTTCTTCGGAGCTGTAGGTGATTTCAGGGTTGAGTACCGCGTAAAGTTTTGCGGGTGCTTCGGGGTCTTCTTCATCTCCGAATTCAATCACGATAATTTTTTGTGAGATGCCTATTTGCGGCGCGGCAAGCCCGACACCAGGTGCGTCTCGCATGGTTTCTACCATATCATCTATTATGGTGTTGAGATTTTTATCGAAAACTTTTATTTTATGTGTTTTTTGTCGCAAAATTTCATCTGGAACGGTAAATATCTTTCTTAGTGTCATTTGAAAACCTGTAAATTAATATCTTGGAAAAGCAACTCTTAGGGGATTTTACCCGATTTTAAGGAGAAGGTAAGGAGAGGCAAAAGTTTGTGAGTGCGCAAATTATGTCAGGCTTTTTTTTACAAGATTTTATGGTTTAATTTTTATCCCTTCTGAAAACATTTTTGCGCTCCATATCTAAACAATTCCTAACCACATGACACTTTTGAAAAAATGTCTACCCAATCTCACGCAAAGGCGCAAAGTCGCTAAGAAAAGCTTTAAAACTTTGCGTTTTTGCGCCTTCGCGAAGCATGCCCTTTGGGTATTGCGTGAGGCAAAAATATGAAATCCTTAAACTGTCATGTGGCTAGAACAATTCTTCATTATTTTCTCTCTACCTCTTTCAAAAATTGAGGAGAATTTAACCCTCGTTCTAAAACGTAGGTCAGATAAAATTGCATTAACATTTCTACATCGGCTCTTGTTTTGGGGTCGGGATTAGCGCGCGTTGCGTCTT
>CAZERH010000307.1:2337-2916 GCA_964515535.1 uncultured Anaerolineaceae bacterium | reverse complement strand
CTTGGGTGGCGCGCTCGCTTCTTCTATCCAGTGATTATCATTTAGAAGCTCTCGTGTGGAAAAATATCGCTGATGAAATCCCCGAAGATTATGATACGGTCGCCTTGACGCAAGATTATGGCTATAGATTGATGGTATACGGGTGGCGCAGCGTTTCTTTGTGGAAACTTTCTACTGGTGGGCTAAAAGTGGACGATAAGGAGATGGACGCACAAGCAGAATTTGAGAGGCTAACGGAGGGGAAAGAGTTCTTCCTGATCACGGCTTTTGGGCAATATGATAAACAGCCCGCGCTGAAAGAGCTTTTGAGCGGCTACCCTCTCTTTGCCGAGAGCTACGACTTTTTACTTTTTGATTTGCGATGAAATTGATTTCCGTTATCACCCCCTCCTATAACCAAGCAAGTTTTTTAGAGCAGACGATTCTTTCTGTTTTAGAACAGGATTATCCCAACGTGGAATACCTAATTGTGGATGGTGCGTCCATAGACGGGAGCGTGGACATCATCGAACGCTACGCGCGTGATTTAGCTTGGTGGGTCTCCGAAATAGACATGGGGCAGGCGGACGCGATTAACAA
>CAZERH010000307.1:0-2327 GCA_964515535.1 uncultured Anaerolineaceae bacterium | reverse complement strand
AACAAAGGCTTCGCCCGCGCAAAAGGGGATATTATTGCTTGGCTTAATTCGGATGATCTTTATAATCTTGGCACACTCAATAAAGTGGCAGAGCTTTTTGAGCAAAACCCGGACGCCGGTATTATTTACGGCGATGTTTTGTCTATAGATGCTGATGGAAACCCAATCAATATACAGCATTTTAAATCCTACGAACTCAGTGATTTAATGGCATTCAAAATCATCAGCCAGCCCGCAGTATTTATGCGCCGCAGTGTTTTAGAGCAAGCGGGTTATCTTGATTCTAATTATCATTTTTTGCTCGATCACCATCTCTGGCTACGTATGGCGCAACTTGCCCCCATGATTTATACGCCGCAAATTCTAGCGAAAGCGCGCTACCACGATGAGGCTAAAAATATCGCCCACGCCGAGCGTTTTGGAGAAGAAACCTTCAAAATTCTCGATTGGATGGAAACACAGCCTTTATTGGTGAATACGCTCAAGAAAGAGAAATCAAAAATTCTGGCTGGCGCGCATCATTTGGACGCGTTTTATTTGGTGGAAGCCGGTAATATGCGTGCTGGATTGGTGGCATATTGGCGTGCTTTTCGTTATCATCCCGCCACTGCGCTGAAAAGCTGGAAACGGATTCTTTACGCGTTTTTGAGTTTGCTCGGACTTGCGCGTGTACGTGAGATTTATTTGCACCTAAGAAAGAAGAGTTTGAGACGTGAAGCGTGAAAAAATTCGCACAATTCGCCAATTCGTGTAATTCGTGTTAAATATGCACAGCAATCGTTCCTCCTTCCCCAAATCCCTCTACTGGCTCTTCGTCAGTCTTATCTTTCTCGGTGGTTTAGGGATTCGGCTGATAGACCTCACCGACCTCCCCCTTGACTTTCATCCCACGCGCCAACTTTTCTCTGCCCTCAAAGCACGCGGCATCTACTATCAAACTGCGCCGGATATTCCCGATTGGCAACGCGAAATGGCAATCCAACAATGGAAACTACAAGCCACCATCGAGCCGGAAATCGTGGAGCATTTGGCGGTCTTTGCCTATCGCCAAGCGGGCGAAGCAAACCTGATTTTCCCGCGTCTTTTTAGCATCGCCTTCTGGATGCTCGGCGGGATATTTCTCTTTCTCACGGCAAAACGCCTCATTTCTTCCGATGGTGCGCTCTTGAGTCTCTCCTTCTATCTCTTTTTACCTTATGGCGTTTATGCCAGTCGCAGTTTTCAACCCGATCCGCTGATGGTGATGCTAATCACCGCCTTTATTTGGGCATTAACCGGTTGGGAGGATGAACGCAGTTGGAAGTGGGCAATTCTCGCGGGTCTCTTTGGTGGCTTCGCAATTCTCGTCAAAATGATTGCTGTTTTCTTCATCGCAGGTGGAGCAATAGTTGTCGTTCTAAAAGCCAAATCCCTGAAAGAAGCACTCAAAGACGCCCAAGTTTGGGCAATCGGGCTTGTATCAGTCCTCCCGATAGCACTCTATTTTCTCTACGGTGTTATTCTGAATGGTTTTCTCACCCAGCAATTCGGCGGACGCTTTTTCCCCGCCTTACTCATCTCCCCCTCCTTTTATCTACGCTGGGGGCTAAAACTAACTACCGTCATAGGCTATCTTGGCATCACATTTTCCCTTTTGGGATTGCTGATCTTCCCCAAAAAGAAAAAGGGGATTTTGCTCGGTTTATGGAGCGGATATATCCTCTACGGTCTCTATTTTAATTACCATTTTTCGACTCACGACTATTACCAACTCCCTTTCATCCCCGTAGCCGCCCTATCTTTAGCTCCGCTTGGAGAATTGCTCGCGGCGCGCGTGTCAAAAGACTTTTTTTCTCGCTTCATCTTCATCTCTGCATGGACATTGGCTCTGCTCGGCGCGGCGTGGACAGTTCGCACCGAACTCCGCTCGGTTGATTATCGTCTCCTCGCAGATACCTATCTCGAAATCGGCGATATACTCCGAGACGAAGGGAGCGTTGTCGCCCTCGCCGAAGATTATGGCTACAGGCTCAATTATTGGGGCTGGCTGAACACATCCCACTTCCCTTCTGCGGGCGATCTCTGGTATCAAGAAAAACGCGGTGACCCGCAAAAATTCGAACAAGTTTTTGATAAATATGCCAAAAATCGTGCCTTCTTCCTCGTCACCGACTTCGATGAATGGGAAAGGCAGGTAGAATTGCGTGAATATCTTTTCGCAAATCACCCTCTCTTCGCAGAAGATGATACGTATCTTGTTTTTGACTTGGAAAACTCAACTAGGTAGCTATTATCAATTACAGCCTATTTAAATTATGACGAATAAACCCGAACCGAACGTGGACTTG
>CAZERH010000306.1:0-2916 GCA_964515535.1 uncultured Anaerolineaceae bacterium | reverse complement strand
GTGAGATTGCGGCGGAGGGTACGTTTGACCAGTTGCCAGAAAATCAGCGGGAGTGAGTAATCCAGCCAAATGATGATTTCGGCGCGATGCCACGTTGTCGGGATGGTGCGGCTGTATGTCCCGGCGACCACCCATCGCTCGCCGCGGGTCGCCGCGTCCACTTTGGGGATGAATTCCTCGTCCGGTGTACCGATCCAATTCGGTTGCCAGTAAAGGGCATCCAGCTCGACAAAATCCAAATCGAGGAGGTTGGCGAGAGTCTCGGCTAAGGTTGATTTTCCGGACGCAGTCGTGCGATAACGATAATGCGTGTGTAGGGGTAGTTTTTCATATTTTTTTATCTCACGCAAAGCCGCTAAGTCGCAAAGTTTTTAAATCTTTTCTTAGCGTCTTTGCGCCTTTGCGTGAAACTTCTACTTTTCTAACCACGCTTCAGTTTCTTTGGGCGATGTAAAGCGCAAGACTTCAAGATGGGCATATTCGGGCAATGCGAGCAGTTCGGGATATTCTCTCTTGCGCCGCCAGTAGGTTTTGAAAAGCCAATGAAAAATCGAATCATCTGACCAGAGTTTGAGTTGCATCAGCACCGGCTCGTGGTTGCCGTTCCAAATCTCTTCGTGCGTGATGGCGCGGCGCAGAGTCCGCTTGAGAAGCCGCCAGAAGTTAACGCGCAAAGGGTAATCGAGCCAAATCAGCAATTCGGCACGCGCCCAGCTCAAATCACGCGCGATGCCGTAGTTCCCATCCATCGCCCAAGTATCCGCCTTCACCGCGGCGCGGGCGCGCATCCGCATGACCTCGTCATCCGCTTCCTGCCAGCCGGGTTCCCAGTGGAGGGCGTCCAACTCGATATGCGGGATGCCGAAACGGGATTCGATTTCTGTGCCCAGCGTGGTTTTGCCGGAACCGCTTGTGCCGATGATGACGATGCGTTTGTAGGGGAGCTTTTTCATGCGGGCAGTATAGCAGAAAATGATATACTCCGAGAATTGAAATAGGGGTTGGCGAACCGTTAATTTGCACGAATATTTTGGGTTCACCACGGAGTACACTGAGCACACTGAGTAAAAAAAGAGAAAATCTTTTCTTTGTGTTCTCTGTGAACTCTGTGGTGAGGGAGCAACGATGAAGTTTACAGAATACCCTTTTTCTTCTCATTTTTGTGAGATAGGGGGGATGAAAATGCACTATCTTGACGAGGGCGAGCGGGATGCGCCGGTGGTTTTGATGGTGCATGGCAACCCGACTTGGTCGTTTTATTATCGCAAGCTGGTGCTGGCTCTGCAGGAACGTTATCGCGTGATTGTGCCGGATCATATCGGTTGCGGGCTTTCGGATAAACCCCAAGATTTTTCTTATACGATTGCCGCGCATATTCAGAATCTTTCAGCGTTGATGGCGCACCTTGGCGTGGACGAGTATTCGATGGTTGTCCACGATTGGGGCGGTCCGATTGGTTTTGGGCATGCGATTGAAGCTCCCAAAAAAGTGAAGGGGCTGGTGGTGCTGAATACATCCGTTTTTTATTTGGATGCGATGCCGTGGCAAATTCGGTTGAGCCGCACGCCGATTATCGGGGAGTTTTTCTTGCGTGGCTTCAATCTCTTTTCGATTGGGGCGTATTATTTGGCGATTGTCAAAAAAGAAAAACGCAACCGAGAAAATTATGCCGCCTATACCAAACCCTATAATTCTTGGAAAAATCGGATTGCCGTGCTTCGCTTTGTGCAGGAAATCCCTTTGGAGGAGAATCACCCAAACCGCGCCTTGCTGGAAAAGTTAGATCGAGAAACGATGCAATTTCAGGATACGCCGATGCTGATCTTATGGGGTGACCACGACTTTGTTTTTACGCCCGAATCCTTTTGCGTGGAGTTTGAGCGGCGTTTTCCTCAAGCAGAGGTGCATCACTTCGCCGATGCGGGGCATTATGTACTGGAAGACGCGGATGAGGAGATTATCCCCCTTGTGCGGAAGTTTTTGGATTTGAATTGCTAGGTTTTCACTACTTTTTGAACACGGAGTACACGGAGCGTACGGAGTTTTTTAAAGAAAAGAGAAAAGCATTTAGCCACATGACAGTTTGTCAAAAGAAGCGTATGTTGGTTGAGTAGGCGATGCTTTTCGCCGTATCGAAACCAACAATTAGCATAAAAACAGCTCCTTTGTGGCTTCGATACGCTCCGAAAAAGCGTTCGGAGCTACTCAGCCACCCACAGAAACAAAAGTGTCATGTCGCTAGAAAAGCATTTCTCTGTGTTCTCTGTGAACTCAGTGGTGAAAAACTCACGGAATAAATTTATGGCTATTTACAATATCGCCGCCGCGTTAGATGAATCGGCGCAGAAAAATCCTTATCAGGTTGCAATCTACTTTCCCGTTGGGCGGGATAAAGATGACCGCGCCGAATATGCCGCGTTGAGTTTCAAGCAATTATCCGAACTCAGCGACCAATACGCGCACGGCTTCGCCGATTACGGCATCCAAAAAGGCGAGCGGACTTTGGTGATGATCCGCCCCTCGATAGATTTTATCGCGGTGACCTTTGCCTTGCTCAAAATTGGCGCAGTCCCGATTCTGATTGACCCCGGTATGGGGCGCAAAGAGTTTTTGCAATGCGTGACAGAGACCGAGCCGGTTAATTTGATTGGAATCCCGTTGGCGCATATTTTGCGTTTCTTCGTCCGAAAACCTTTTGCGCGCGTGAAGACAGAAGTCACGGTCGGGAAGCGGCTCTTTTGGGGCGGCAAAGAGTTGCGGGAGTTGGAATCTGCTAAAAGGGAGAAATTCCCCGTTGTGGAAACGTTGGAAAATGACGAGGCGGCGGTCGCGTTTACCTCCGGCAGTACGGGCATCCCGAAGGGCGTTGTTTATCGGCAGGGAAATTTCAAAGCGCAAGTGGATTTGCTCCAAAAC
>CAZERH010000305.1:0-2928 GCA_964515535.1 uncultured Anaerolineaceae bacterium | reverse complement strand
ATAGGGTAGGCTAAACACCTACCCTATTTTTTTCTCTATTTTTAAACACAAAGGTCTCAAAGGGTCTCTACGTAAAAAGCAAAAAACAAAAAGAATTGTGCTTCTTCGTGTCCTTCGTGTTTAGATTTCTCTGTTTTTTAAAATTTCTTCAAAAGGAGTTTCAAAATATGGCTCTAAAAGGTACGATAAAAGTTGATTATAAGTACTGTAAAGGATGCAGTCTTTGCGTGGAGGCTTGCCCGCAACACGTAATTGCCTTAGATATGGATCATCTCACCCCCAAAGGCTACCACCCCGCAATGTTGATTGGTGAGGGATGCACGGGATGCGTAATCTGCGCCATCGTTTGCCCCGATGCGGCGATTACGGTGTACCGTGAAGCGAAAAAGAAAAAAACGAAGTGATTCGCAAAGCGTAAATTTTCATTTGCTCATTACGTTTTACGCTTCACGTTTTTTCCTTGACAACTATAAACACAGAGAAGAGGTCAACACCTTATACTCTTAAAAAGGAGAGCATAATCCATGACAAAAGAATTGATGAAAGGAAACGATGCCTTTGCCGAAGCGGCTGTCCGCGCGGGTGTGGAAGGTTTTTTTGGATATCCGATTACGCCCGCCAGCGAATTCTTGGAATATATGGCAAAACGGATGCCCGAACTTGGTCGCGGATTTTTACAAGCTGAGAGCGAGGTCGCGGCAATTAATATGGTTTATGGCGCGGCTTGTGCAGGGGTGCGCTCTCTTACCGCCACTTCGGGACCTGGCTTGAGTTTGATGAGCGAAGGTCTCTCTTATATCGCCGGAACGGAAGTGCCTGCCGTAGTCGTGAACGTGATGCGCGGCGGTCCCGGCTTGGGGAATATCGCCCCCTCGCAGAGCGACTATAACCAGATGGTCAAAGGTGGCGGTCACGGTGATTATTTCCCCATCGTTTTGGCTCCTGCTACGGTGCAAGAAGCGATAGATTATATAACCCTCGCCTTCGATTTAGCCGATAAATACCGTTCGCTCGTTTTTATTGCCGTAGACGGCAATTTGGGGCAAATGATGGAACCGGCAGAACTGCCCCCCATGCGAGAATTGCGAAAAGAACCGCCCGCATGGTCGGTTTATGGTGCAAAAGACCGCGCGCCAAATATCCTGACCTCCATCTATATTGATCCGCCTGATGAAGAGGTGGTCAATATCCGCTTGCTAAAACGCTGGATGGAAATAGAGAAGAACGAAATTCGATATGAAGAATATGATTTGGATGATGCCGAGATTGCTGTGATCAGCTTCGGCGTGGCGGGGAGAATTTCTTCCTCTGCGGTGCGCACGGCGCGAGGAGAAGGCGTAAAAGTTGGCTTATTGCGTCCAATTACGCTCGCTCCCTTCCCCACAAAGGCAATTCGGGAATTGAGCAAACGCGTCAGACGAATCTTGGTCGTAGAGATGAATACCGGGCAGATGCTAAATGACGTAAAGCAAGCCGTAGGTGGGAACGTTCCAATCGAGTTTTACGGCAGAATCGGCGGCATTACGCCCCTTCCGGATGAAATCCTAGAAGAAATTCATCGAGTTAATCAAAATACCGCAGAAATTGCTGACGGGCAAGAAAAAGTAGAATGGCTCGAACGTTTGGAAGCGCGAATTGAGAGAGGAGAACAATGATGGAAGTCGTTTATACCCGCCCCGAATCGCTCACCACAATTACCACGCATTATTGTCCGGGCTGTACGCACGGCATAGCGCACCGCCTAATTGCCGAAGTTTTAGATGAAATGGACATTCGCGAAAAAGCAATTGGCGTTGCACCGGTCGGATGCTCGGTTTTTGCTTACGATTATTTCAATCACGATTTTGTCGAAGCCGCACACGGACGCGCCCCCGCGATGGCAACCGGCATCAAACGTGTTCGCCCCGAAAATACGGTCTACACCTATCAGGGTGACGGCGATTTAGCCTCAATTGGCATGGCAGAAATTACTCACGCCGCCATTCGTGGCGAAAATATCACCGTAATCTTCATCAATAATGCCATTTACGGGATGACCGGCGGACAAATGGCTCCCACAACTTTGCCGGGCATGAAAACCACCTCATCGCCAAACGGGCGCGATGTAGAAGTGATGGGCTATCCCGTTCGCATGGCAGAAATGCTCTCAACTATTGACGGTACAAGCTACGCCGTGCGCCGCTCTTTGCATAATCCAGCCAATATCCGCAAAGCCAAAAAAGCCATTCGGCGCGCTTTTGAAGTGCAAGAACATGGCATGGGATTTGCGATGGTTGAGTTGCTCTCATCTTGTCCCACCAATTTGAAATTTACGCCTCAAGAAGCCCTAGATTTTGTGGGTAATCAAATGGTCGCTTATTATCCTCTGGGCGATTATAAAGTCCTCCCCGAAGTTAAAGCATTGCGAGTATAGGAGAATACCATGGAAAAAAGTATCATAGTTTCCGGATTTGGCGGACAAGGCACCCTCTTTGCCGGACAAGTTCTCGCGTATGCCGCGATGGATGCGGGCAAGCATGTGACCTGGATTCCATCCTACGGACCCGAAATGCGCGGAGGGACAGCTCGATGCACCGTAACAATCTCGGATGAACCAATTGGTTCGCCTCTGACGCGGAATCCTGCAATTGTGCTTGCGATGAATCTCCCCTCGTTGGACATGTACGAGCCACTCATGGCGGATGGCGGCTTGATCATCGCGAACTCTTCCCTCATCAACCGTGAGATGACGCGTCAAGATTTGCGCGGCTACTACATCCCCGCCGCAGAAATGGCAGAAAAGATTGGCAATCCGCGTCTCGCTAATATGGTCATGGTCGGCGCATTGCTTGAAGCAGAAGAAGTTCTCCCGCTAGATGTGGTCAAGAAAGCCCTCGAAGAACATCTCCCCAAACGTCATCATAAAACCCTCCCCAGCAACTTCAAAGC
>CAZERH010000304.1:2580-2930 GCA_964515535.1 uncultured Anaerolineaceae bacterium | reverse complement strand
GGGGCAGGAGCGGCTATGGTTGCCGGAAGAGTTGCGAGAGTTGCCGCTCCGTATATGGACGATATTTTAAGAAGAGTTTTGGGGAGGACGGCCCAAGCCACAAATAGACTACCAACAGGTGGGTTCGGCCCTATGCGACGTGTGGTTGATGATCCAAACTTGGATGAAATTTTAAATTCGAACTACGGACAGGTATCGGTAAATGGCGCGCGGGTAGGAAACGGCGGCACTGCTGATGCATTGAGATATGAAAATGCAACAGGCGAACTTTTGTCACCATCTGGGCATCGGCAAGCGGCGGAACAGATGAGGACTCGCCTGCAAACATACGTTCGGCGGGCGACAAACAG
>CAZERH010000304.1:0-2570 GCA_964515535.1 uncultured Anaerolineaceae bacterium | reverse complement strand
ACAGCCCAAACCCTAATAATGTGGGAACCACTTTCTCACAAAGAGATATCGACTATGCTAATGAACTAATTTCGGATTTGAACAATGCCCTCGGAAACTAAAATCTTTTCTGATTTTGTCGATTTTTTGAAGATGAAAAAGGTACTAAATGCAGATGAAGTTGACGACGCGCTATCGTTTTTAGATGGCATTGATGGTGTTTTCAGCGAACGAACTTTCATATTAGGATATCAAGGACTTGCGTATTACATCAACAACAAACTCTCGCTGGATGACTTAAAAGAATTTGTATCAAACAACGTTGAAATACTAGCACAGGATGCTAACGCAAGGTATTTCTTTGCGCAGTCTCTGGTCGATCAGCCGTGTATAACTGAAGCCGAAAGGATGACGTTGATTTCCTTAATGCCAGAAATCTATAAGCCATTCTTACTAAAACGTTTTGTTGGCCCATAGAATCTGAAAATAATTCCGTTTAGCCCAACTATACGCATTATGGTAAGATATCCGCGAACGCGCGCAGGGTCGCAAAGGTGGCCGAAAGTTCGCTCCGTCAAAATTACAGATTTACCAAGGCCACCAGCGGTGACGTTTTTTTGCAGGCGCGCCTAGAAGTGCGGTTGCTTGTTGCTTCCAAGCATCTCTATCAGAGCGCATTTCTGTTAACGCTTCCCGCTCTCGCTCTAGCATGGCTTCCGCCGCCTCAAGTTTCACTTGGAGTGGGGTTTCATCTAAGGGTCTCAAAGCGTCCATTTGAGACGGTTTCGATGCGGTATCAGTAGGTACCATAGGAAAGACCCGGTGCAGTTCTGAAGGGTCAATCGAATACTGCCCGTTTTTCCCTTTATTTCCTGATATAACGCCTTTTGATATGGCTCTCTGGATAGTGGTTTTACTTTTTCCAGTAGCTTTTGCAGCCATTCCTAGAGTGTAACTCATGGGGTCGCACGCCGTTTCGCTTTGGGTCTCATGAGACCATTTCAAGGGTTTCATCTAGGTGAATATCTTTTGCACCATGTTGTAAAGGTTTTTTCAATCGACGTAGTATCCAGCTTAATGGATTTTTCTTTGCACCATTTCCGGAATGAGTTGGACAGCACCAATAAATCGGGAAGGTGGTTTCCTGGCAGGCGCGGAGCATTGTCACGCGCAATCCTATCCCATGGCTGGGTGCCTTTCACCGAGCCAGAAGAAGGGAAGGCCAATACTGGGGTTTCCGCAGTGCCTTTCTGCCGGGCTTTGCGGCCTGCCTTTGGGCGATCCAGCTCGGCCTTCACTTTGATCAGGTCTTTTTTCACATCCCAAGCAATTTCGATCTCTGCCACAGAGCGCCCCACCTTATGGTAGGAAACTGTCAGTTGCAGCCGCGTCACATCACTGTTGATCTCATTAAGAGCCACAACAAGAACGTCACGCTTTAAGTCTGCGAACCGTTTGTGTTTCCCCTCTGGAATGCCAAACATCGCTCGCAATTCTGAGACTGTAAAGCGCTTGCTGGAAACGTATTTAAGGTTTTGCAAGCTAGCTATATGCTGGAACAGCAGCACTGAATATTTGCTGCCCAAATGGAACACAGCTTGGCGGTCCAAAATAGCCCAATGATTAGATTCCTGCGCCATTCGCCTAAATGTGCGGCCAAAGGCCCATGATACCGATAGATCTCCACTAATCTCATCGCGGTAATCGATCTTAGCTTCATCGAGCAAACCACCGATCGTCACAATCTTCTTTTCTGGATCATCACTGATGAGTACAGCCGCAGCCAGCTCTGCAAAAATCGGGGTGAGGCTGGCTCTGTCGTGGTTCTTCATACCCTCGATATTACGCACATCTGACAGGCGCATTTGGTGCGATGTATCATCAGCCATCCGCCCACCTGCCTTACCTATCATCAAGTGCATCAGCTTGAGCGCCTGTAGGCTCGGCGCATTCTGCATGTAAACGCCTTGCGCGACCTCGGCGGGCAAGACCGTTTTTGATTGGTCATAGGCGCGATCAGTGGCTACTTGTATTGTTTTTCCCATGGTGGGATTTTTAGTGTGGTAGTTCCCACTTGTCAATTCCGTAAATCTGGCCCCATTCCCCACCTTTGCGGCCCCATTCCCCACCTTTGCGGCCCCATTCCCCACTTTAAACGACGAAGTTTGTGTAAAAACAGCGCCTTACAAGCCATGAACTTATAGAACTTATAGAACAAGAAAGACGCTGCGCGTTTTTTTATAAATATTTTGGAAGGTTTTTGGGGGATATTTTCGATCTAGAAGCCAATCCGTAGTTTTGGAGGCCGTACATATCCGCACTCTGATAGATCAGTTCCAGGAGAGCCAACATTAGGGAAATCTGGAGCGTTGGAATTGCTGAGAATAAAAAGGGGCAGGATGTTAGCCCCTCAGAGCCTCTACAAGCCCTTTTGGGTGGCTTTGCCGCCTTCCCCCGTTAAAATCGGTACCAAGACGCTCTACGGGCGATTCTGGGGCGCTGAGAAGCCATAGCGGGGTGTTTGCTTGATTGGGTCGGCTTCCAGCCATTTCGTCAGCGAGGTTTCACGGGCCAATATCCGCAACTGGAAA
>CAZERH010000303.1:0-2937 GCA_964515535.1 uncultured Anaerolineaceae bacterium | reverse complement strand
TTTTTTATAGGAGCTTTGCCTATGACTTCATCTCCTTCCCCCAATGCAGTAGAAATGAAAGATATTGTCATCCGCTTTCCGGGCGTCTTGGCGAATGATCATGTTAATCTCACGTTAAAACATGGCGAAATTCATGCCTTATTAGGGGAAAACGGTGCGGGAAAAAGTACCTTAATGAGTGCCTTGGCGGGACTTTATAAACCCGTCTCCGGGACAATCCACGTGCATGGCGAATTGGTTGATTTCAACTCCCCCAAAGATGCAATCGCTGTCGGTATCGGGATGGTATACCAGCACTTTATGCTTGTTCCCACCCAAACGGTGACGGAGAATATCCTGCTCGGTTTAAATGAGCCAAAATTCTTCATGGATTTACCCAAATACGATCAAAAAATTCGTGATTTACAAGATCAATTTGGTTTGCGGGTTGACCCCACCATGAAAATTTGGCAATTATCGGTTGGCGAGCAACAGCGTGTAGAAATTTTAAAAACACTTTATCGCGGTGCCAATATCCTCATCATGGATGAGCCGACTGCGGTACTTGCTCCCCAAGAGATTGATGAATTAATGGAAACCATGCGTTCCATGACCAAGCAAGGAAAATCGATTATTTTCATCAGCCACAAATTAAATGAGGTGACAGCAGTAGCCGACCGCTTAACTGTTTTGCGCAAAGGCGTAGCTACAGCAGAAGGGATTAATGTTGAGGGAATGACCGGCGAAAAATTAGCCGAATTAATGGTGGGACGAAAGGTTATCTTTAGAGTAAAAAAGAAAGAGCAAGAACCTGGAGATATTGTCTTAGATTTACGCGATATTAGCGCACAAAATAATAAGGGCGTGCAAGCCTTAAACAAACTCTCGCTTCAAGTGCGTCAGGGTGAAATTTTGGGCATTGCCGGAGTCGCGGGCAACGGTCAGAGCGAATTGGCAGAGGTAATAACAGGGATGCGCGGTTGCGAGGGCACAATCCTGATCAACGGCGAAGATGTCGCTAACGCGGAACCAAGCAAAGCTATCGCGCTTGGTGTGGCTCACATCCCGGAAGACCGCACGGGGGTCGGATCCGCACCGAATATGACCATCACCGAAAACACGATTATGAAGAATTATCAGGAAAAACCGATCGGGAATAAATGGAGCATTAATTTTATAGAAGCGCGCAATCACGCTCGAAAATTGAAAAATGCCTACGATATCCTCGCACCAAATGTGCAAACAATGGCGCGCAAACTCTCCGGCGGAAACCTGCAAAAAGTGATTTTAGCACGTGAAATTACCACCGACCCCAAATTGATGGTCGCTATGCAACCCACACGTGGATTGGACGTGGGTGCCATCGAATCTATTCAACGGTTATTGCTTGAACAACGTGAACAAGGTACTGCCATCTTACTCATCTCTGAAGAATTGGAAGAATTATTAACCCTGAGCGACAGGATCGCTGTTTTACACGAAGGCAAAGTCATGGGAATTTTAGACGCTAAAAATGCAGATATAAAAGAGATTGGCTTAATGATGACCGGCGAGAAGAGGAGCAACGCATGAATCTTCCCTATACCCTAATTTTTGAAAAACGCACCGAAAATTATCCAAAATGGTTGCCCGCACTAACCTCTCTTCTTTCTGTGCTAATCGCTTTTATTATCAGCGGTATTGTCCTGAAAATTATCGGGGGAGAACCACTGCGGATACTAAAATTTTTCTTCACAGCCACCTTTGGCTCTTGGGCGGTCTTCTCGGACACCATGGTCAAAGCCACACCGCTTATTTTGGTCGGCTTGGCTTGTACAGTCGCCTTCAAAATGAAACTTTGGAATATCGGTGCAGAAGGACAGTTTTATATGGGCGCGTTTTTCTCCAGCCTTGTTGTTCTTGTGCCGATGGTCAATTTAGAAACCACTCCAAGATTCTTCATCATTGCTTTGATGATGATTATGGGTATGATCGGTGGCGCAATTTGGGGATTTATTCCCGGATATCTCAAGGCAAAATATAACGTCAACGAAATCATCATCACGCTCATGCTCAATTATGTAGCACTCTACTGGAATAACTTCTGGATTTTCGATAAGTGGAGTGACGCCGGTTTTCAAATGACACCCCAATTCGAAAAAGTTGTCTGGTTACCCCGTCTCTCTGATTTAGCAAAGGAATACCGGTTTTTCTCAGGCATCACCCTCCACTTGGGCGTAATTTTTGCCGTTATCGCGGCAGTCATCATTTGGTGGATTTTAGAGCGCAGTCATTGGGGCTACGAAATCAAACTAATCGGCGATAACCCCCAAGCGGCGCGTTACGCGGGCTTAAATATCACCAAAAATATCATTCTGGTCTTCATGCTCTCCGGCGCGCTCGCCGGTTTGGCAGGCATGTCTGAAATCAGTGGCGTTGTACATCGCCTGCAAGAACGAATCTCCCCCGGCTATGGTTTTACCGGCATCATTATAGCGTGGCTTGCAAAACTGAACCCCTTTGCCGTCATTATCGTTTCGGTTTTATTTGGCGCACTTATCGTAGCTGGGCGTGAAATCCAACCCTCCGGCATCGCCTACCTTTTGCAAGGCATCATCCTTTTCATGGTCATTAGCAGTGATGTTTTGCTCCGCTATAAAATTCGCCTAATCCACTTAGAGCAGGAGGCATAATGAATTTAGAAATTATTCTACACGCAGGTCTGGCAACAGGCACAATTCTTCTCTTTGCCGCAATCGGTGAAATTTTCACAGAGCGTTCCGGGATTCTCAATCTTGGCGTTGAAGGGATGATGCTTTTAGGGGCAATGGCAGGATTCAGCACCTCGCTCGCCACAGGAAATGCGTGGGGCGGTTTAATCGTTGCCATGTTAGCGGGAGGGATTTTGAGCCTCGCCCACGCTTTGGTCACGATCCACTTCCAAGCGGATCAGGTCGTTAGCGGACTCTCGCTGACCTT
>CAZERH010000302.1:0-2947 GCA_964515535.1 uncultured Anaerolineaceae bacterium | reverse complement strand
TCTCTTTAGGTATTTGATTTGTAATGTTCTACGATAACTTATTTATACAAGGAGACTCAAAATGAAAATATATTTTCACGGCGCGGCTCGTACCGTCACCGGCTCCATGCACCTGTTGGAGGTGAATGGTTCGCGTATCTTGCTCGAATGTGGACTCTTTCAGGGCAAACGCGCCGAAACTTACAAACGCAATCATAACTTTCCCTTTAACCCAAGTAAAATAGACGCGGTGCTACTCTCCCACGCGCATATTGACCACAGCGGCAATTTGCCCAATCTCGTCAAGCAAGGTTACGAGGGGAAGATCACCGCGACCCGCGCCACCACGCATCTCGTCAAACTCATGCTCCGAGATTCCGGTCATATTCAAGAAAACGATGCCGCGTATGTCAACAAAAAACATGCAAAAAAAGGCTTGCCACCGATAGAACCCCTCTACACCGAAGAAGACGCCCTCGAAGTTGCCAATTATTTTCAATCGGTAGAATACGATGACCCCATTCAAATTGCCGAAGGCGTACGAGCAACCTTCATGGATGCCGGTCATATTCTCGGCTCAGCAGGAATTGCCCTCGACATCGAAGAAAAGGGCAGAAATTATCGTTTATGGTTCTCCGGCGATATAGGTCGCCGCGACCTACCTCTCTTGCGCGACCCAGTTTTCCCCATCAACGCTGATTACCTAATCATGGAATCCACCTACGGCGATAAAGGTCATCGTGCACCCGAATTAGCCTACGCAGAATTACGCGAAGTTGCCAAGAAAACTATCGAGCGCGGCGGCAAAGTGATTATCCCCTCCTTTGCTATCGGGCGCACCCAAGAACTAGCCGTTTTTCTGCACCAAATGATGGAGAAAAACGAAATCCCGCGCGTCCCCGTTTATGTAGATAGCCCCCTCGCCATCAACGCCTCCCAAATTTTCAACGAACATCCAGAATGTATGGATGCCGAAACCCTTGCCGATATCCGCAAGCGCGGTCACGATGCGCTCGATTTCAAAGAGATCACATACACCCGCTCGGTTGCCGAATCCAAAGCAATTAACGAATATCGCAAACCCGCCATCATCATCTCCGCTTCGGGGATGGCAGAAGCGGGGCGAATTTTGCACCACCTGCGGAACAACATTGGTAATTCTCGCAACACAATTCTAATTGTAGGCTGGCAAGCCCCACACACGCTCGGTCGTCGCCTCGCCGAAAGACAGACAAAAGTCAGAATCTTCGGTGAAACTTTCATCCGCAAAGCCGAGGTGGAAACCATCGGCGGGCTATCCGCTCATGCCGGGCGCGAAATGCTCATCGAATACGCCTCCGCGGTCAAAAACCAAGTCCAAAAAGTTTTCCTCGTGCATGGCGAAGACAGGGGCGCACTTCCGCTCAAAAAAGAATTGGAAATGCAGGGTTTTAAGGAAGTAATTTACCCCAAACCTGATACGGTTTTTGAAATTTAAGATATAATACGCCCGCCCAAATGGAGAGATGCCGGAGTGGTTGAACGGGACGGTCTCGAACACCGTTGTAGTCTTCGGGCTACCGTGGGTTCGAATCCCACTCTCTCCGCTAAGTCGCCGTAGCCACACGCTCGGCGACTTTTTTTTAGCCAACTAACCAATTAAACAACTCATGAAACTAGCCCTCGCACAAATCAATACCAAATTAGGGGATGTGGACACGAATCTCGAAAAGCATCTCAATCTGATAGGGGACGCGGTCGCGCGTGGTTCAGGCTTGATACTCTTCCCCGAACTTTCGTTGACGGGATACACCCTCCAAGACCTGACCCCCAGCGTTGCTCATCGCCCCGTAGCAGATGATGCCATTTTTGCCCCTCTGCTCGAAGCCAGCCAAGAAATAGATATGGTGGTCGGCTTTGTGGACGAAGATACACGTCACCGCTTTTATATTGCAGACGCGTATCTCTCAGAAGGAAAGGTTGTTCACGTTCATCATAAAGTTTATCTCCCCACTTACGGACTTTTTGACGAAGGTCGCTTTTTTGCGTGGGGCGATTCGATTCGCGCCTTTGATACACGTTTCGGACGAGTCGGGATGCTGATTTGCGAAGACTTTTGGCATATTTCTCCTCCCTACTTGCTCTGGTTAGACGGAGCGGATATTTTGCTCTTAACTTCTGCATCACCCGGACGCGGTCTAAAAGATGACGATAGGCTCGAATCTGCGCGCTGGGTAGAACATACAAATCGCGCTTATGCCAATCTTTTCACCAGTTTTGTGGCGCACAGCAACCGCGTTGGCTACGAAGATGGCTTAAATTTCTGGGGCGGCTCAACAGTTTATGATCCAAACGGTGAATTGGTTGCAAAGGGACCTTATCACGAAGAAAACCTTGTTTTTGCAGAATTAGACTTGAATCAACTTCACCGCACGAGAGCGCGCCTGCCCCTTTTGCGAGATGAACGAACGGCATTGGTGCAACGAGAATTGGGTCGCATTTTAGGCGAGGGTGCGGCACATAGCGGGCGGTAGGCGCGTAAACTAAAGACCTGTCAGGTTTGGACATGAAGCCCCTTAAACGAAACCAAGCCCAAAACGCGCGTGTCACGGTTTTTTATCCACAAAAAGAGAAAAAATGGAAAAATCTAATTTGAATATCAATACCGATTTAGCTCAAAAAATTCTGAGTGGCTTCATCAAATCAGAATTGAACCGCGTTGGCTTCAACCGCGCGGTGATTGGTCTCTCCGGCGGGATTGATTCTGCGCTCTCCTGCGCGCTCACAGCAAAAGCGATTGGCGCAGAAAATGTTTTGGCGGTGCGCCTGCCCTATAAAGCCTCCAGCCAAGATTCACTTGACCACGCTCAACTTTGCATCGAAAAATTTGGCGTGCAATCGTTGACCATCCCAATAACGGCAATGGCAGACCCGCTGATTGCGCTCGACCCTGAAATCTCGAAAACGCGCAAGGGAAACATCATGGCGC
>CAZERH010000301.1:1577-2954 GCA_964515535.1 uncultured Anaerolineaceae bacterium | reverse complement strand
CAGATTCGGCGTAAAATCCCCGGTAAGGCACTATGCTATAATAGGGGGAAAGATGTCTCTTTGACAAAAGAGAGAGGAAAAGAAAAATATGGCTGACGAAGAACTTGAAGTAGATGATTGGATTGTCCATCAACAACATGGCGTAGGGCAAATTAAAGAAGTTGAAACAAAGCAGATAGGCGGGAAGGAGAAAAAATATTTCCGCGTAGAGACAAAAGGCGGGATTTATTGGCTTCCGACTGAAAACATCCCTGACTATGTGCGCACGGTTTCAACTGAATATAAATTTCGAAAAGTGATGAAGTTGATACGCGAGCATCCCCAGCCATTACTCAAAAATTACAAGGAACGTAATAGGCAAATTTCTGAAAAACTAGAAAATGCGACTCTTGAGGTAAAAGGGGGGCTGATTAGAGATTTGTATGCGCGAAGACATCAGGAGGGGGTGAACCTGAGCGCACTTAATGAAAGGCAGTTGGCAGATTTAAGACAACAATTTTTGCGTGAGATGAGTGTTGTTTTAGGAATAGAAATGCAAACGGCAGAGGGGCGACTTAATAAAGCGTTGACGAAGAGTATAGAAAAATTGGATGCGGAAGAATTTACCGAAGATATGTACCAAAACGAGCAATTTCAACTGCCCGCAGATGGAAACTCGTCAAGTCGCTAATTGAAAATATCGTAATACCCCCGATCCAATTCATCATCTGATAAATGCGCGTAGCGTTGCGTCACGGCGATATTACTATGCCGCGCCAATTCCTGCGCCATTTTTAGATTCCCTGTGGCGCGCAGAACGGTGGTTACAAAGTAATGCCGAAAGGAGTGGGGGGTTATCTTGCCGACCGCCTCTTCTCCCAAAGTTTGCCGAACGCGTTCCTTGATGATATTCCGCCCCGTCGCGGTGGTGATCGGTTTTACCTTTTTTCCCGCGCCGCGATCGTGGCGTGCGAAGAGGGGCAGGGAGGGGAGGGGGCGTCCTGAAGAACCGTCCAGTTTTTGGCGAGCGGTCAGATAATCTTTGAGAGAACGCATTGAGCGTGATGAAAAACGGATCACAGCTTGCTTATCGCCTTTGCCGATGATGATGGCACGACCCTCGTTCCAATCCACGTCTCCCCGCCGTAAGGCACAGATTTCGTGGACGCGTAAGCCCGTGTCCGCCAAAGTAATGATAAAAGCACGGTCTCTTAATGCGCGTAATCGTTCTTTTTCGTCATTTTCGGCAAATTGCGTGTAATCGTCCACAGCTTTGATGATTTTCTCAATGTCCTCGCGTGGAAATTGGGGCAGGCGTTGCCCGGGACGGCGAGCGCGTAATTTGATGATTTGCCGCACACGAGACATATTAATATCGGCGAGACGCTCGGCATCCAG
>CAZERH010000301.1:0-1477 GCA_964515535.1 uncultured Anaerolineaceae bacterium | reverse complement strand
TGATGATTTGCCGCACACGAGACATATTAATATCGGCGAGACGCTCGGCATCCAGGTAGGTGTAGAAACCGGTCAACGCGGCGAGGTAGAGTCGCTCTGTGGTCGGGGCATAGACTTTTAGCGCGGTAATTGTCCACGCCAACGCCTCCTCGGTTAGCTCTGAAATTGGCGTGCTATCGGGGGAGATGTTGCGCACATCCAGAACCCGCCTAAAAAAAATGAGGGCGTAGGCGTAGGTCTCAAAAGTTTTTTGACTGCGAGCCAAACGCACCGTCTCCAAATAACCCTGAACCGCGTCAGAAATGCTCTGTTTCGTTTTCATACGCCGATTATATCATGTTTTCCATAATAGTACTTAAGTGAAGCATGAAAATTATTTGCTGATTGGAAAAATCCCCCGCTTCAAAAAAACTAGGTGTCGGGTAGGAATGCGGCACAACAAATTTGGAGAAAATCGGGGCGTGTGGAAACTGATCTACTGTTTCATGATTTACCGGTCTACTGATTTATCGCTTTCCGCCAACTCCCCCACCCCACTCGCAGACCGACTGCTTATTTTCGGTATCCGATCTTTTTAACGCGCCCAAGCCCAAAACACGCGCGGCGCAGTTTCACATCCTATTGCATAAACAGAACATTTATTCTATAATGCAGCTATGGAGAATCGTCTCAAGTTACTCAGTTCCCAAATGTCTTTTGAAGCGGATGGATTGCCCGCGCCGCGCGTGGATTCAACTTGCTCCCTCGCAAAAGACATGACGATCTACCCCGCCACAACGCCGCACGGAAAAACGCGTCTCTTGAAGACCTTGCTCTCTTCGGCTTGTGAGCGCGACTGCTACTACTGCCCCTTCCGGGCGGGACGGGATTTTCGGCGGGCTACTTTTGCGCCGGAGGAGTTTGCACGCCTTTTTATGCAGATCCATAAAGCGGATTTGGTGGACGGGCTTTTCGTTAGCTCTGCACTGGCGGGAGGCGGTATCTGCACGCAGGAGAAGTTGCTCGACACGGCAGAGATTTTGCGCGAGAAAATGGGCTTTCGCGGCTATATCCATTTGAAGATCATGCCCGGCGCAGAGAAGGGACAGGTGCTACGGGCGATGCAGTTGGCGGATCGGGTTTCGGTGAATTTAGAAGCCCCGAATAAGGCACGTTTGGCGAAGTTGGCTCCGCGTAAGGTCTTTTGGGAGGAGCTTTTGCAACCTTTGCGCTGGGTGGAGGAAATCCGCCAGACGCAAGCCGCGCATGACGCGTGGAAAGGAACTTGGGCATCATCCACTACTCAATTTGTGGCTGGCGGTGCGGATGAAAGTGATCTTGAGCTTCTTAGCACGACCGCACGCGGTTATAAGGATTTGGGCTTGGCGAGAACTTATTTTATGGCGTTCAGCCCTGTTCCCGATACGCCGATGGAGGGTAAATCCCCCACCCCTGCATTACGCCAATTGCGCTTGTATCAAGCATCCTTCCTTTTAAG
>CAZERH010000300.1:0-2960 GCA_964515535.1 uncultured Anaerolineaceae bacterium | reverse complement strand
AAAATCTTTTTACAAAGGATAGCGTAGATGCCCAATTTGTTATTAGAAGTCAAAGACCTTGAAACGCAACTCAGTACGCCTGACGGCACTGTCCATGCAGTAAACGGCATTTTTTTTAGCCTAAAGAAAGGGGAAACACATGACCGTAAATGATAATGTGATTTTAGATGTTCAGAATTTACGCACGCAGTTCAGTACAGACGACGGTCTTGTACAGGCTGTAAATGGTATTTCATTAACTTTGTGTGAAGGAGAGACCTTGGGGATTGTGGGGGAAAGTGGCTGTGGGAAAAGTGTTTCTATGCTGTCAGTAATGCGCTTGCTTCACGTGCCTCCCGCAAAAATTTCTGCAGACCGGCTGTATTTTATGGATATAGATATCATGGCTTTGTCGAAAGAAAAAATGCGTAACGTACGCGGTCGACAAGTTGCTATGATTTTTCAAGATCCGATGACTTCTCTGAACCCTGTTTTAACCATTGGATTTCAGCTAATAGAACCTCTAAAACTACATTTGGGTTTTGATAAAGACGGGGCAAAGAAAAGAGCGGCTGAACTATTGGAAATGGTTGGCATTCCGGATGCGGTATCTCGTCTCAATGATTATCCTCACCAGTTTTCTGGAGGAATGCGTCAGCGAGCCATGATTGCCATGGCTTTGGCTTGTAATCCTGCCGTGCTGATTGCAGACGAACCAACTACTGCGTTAGACGTAACTATTCAGGCGCAAATTGTTGACCTTGTTCGCCGTTTGCAAAAACAACTTGGGATGGCTCTAATCTGGATCACTCACGACCTTGGTGTTGTTGCCGGTATAGCGGATCGTGTTATTGTCATGTATGCTGGTTTCATTGTTGAAAGTGCTCCCGTTGATGATCTTTATAATGAACCAAAGCATCCGTATACGAAAGCTTTGTTGCGTTCCTTGCCTCGCATGGACGGTAGTGTTGGTGAAGAATTGGAATCGATTGATGGACTTCCCCCTGATCTTATCCAACTTCCTAAGGGGTGTCCTTTTGCCGCAAGGTGTGTTTTTGTCCAAGATAAATGTCGAGTTGAAAATCCATCGCTTGAAGAAATTGCCCCAGACCACAAGATTGCTTGTTGGATTGACGTAGATACAGGTAAATTTCGATGAACAAAGAAAAAGTATTAGTCAAAGTAGAAAATCTTACCAAGCATTTTCCAATTACACGCGGTATCGTCTTTCAACGTGAGGTGGGTGCTGTTCAAGCTGTCGATAATATTTCTTTTGAAATAAAGAAAGGCGAGACCTTGGGGTTGGTAGGAGAAAGTGGTTGTGGAAAATCAACAACCGGGCGCACTATCTTACAGCTTCACAGGGCTACTTCAGGAAAAGTTTTTTATAATGGAGTAAATCTAACTGAAGTTAGTGATGATAAAATGCGACAGTACCGTCGCGATCTCCAAATTATTTTCCAAGATCCATACGCATCTTTAAATCCCAGAATGACGGTGGGTAGCATTATTGCCGAACCTTTAGAGGTGCATAGAATTGGGACGAAGAAAGAGCAACGCGAACGCGTGAAAGAGTTACTCGCGTTGGTTGGGCTGAATCCTTATTTTATTAATCGGTATCCACATGAGTTTTCGGGAGGGCAACGCCAACGAATTGGTGTGGCGCGTGCCTTAGCTCTAAACCCGAAATTTATTGTTTGTGATGAACCAATAGCGGCGTTAGATGTGTCTATTCAGGCGCAAGTTGTTAATCTTCTTGAAGAACTTCAAGAGCAATTTGGGCTTACTTACCTCTTTATTGCTCATGATTTAAGCATGGTACGGCATATTGCGGATCGTACCGCTGTTATGTACTTAGGAAAACTTGTTGAATTAGCAGATAGGGAAGTGTTATACGGGGCACCTTTGCACCCTTACACACAAGCACTGCTCTCTGCGGTGCCGATTCCTAATCCGGCTAAAGAACGTAGACGAAAGCGAATTATTTTAGAGGGTGATGTTCCTAGCCCGTCAAATCCACCTTCGGGATGCCGTTTTCACCCGCGTTGCCCAATAGCAGAGGATATCTGTAAAGAAAAAGAACCCGAATGGCGAGAGACTACGAAAGAGCATTGGGTTGCTTGCCATTTGGCTTAGTGTTAATTACTTCACAAGGAGGTGATGCTTGCTGAGCAGATAGACATTTCACTTGTACTTTGGTAGTTTCAATACTTATTTAAAACAATTTTAAAAGGAGAAGAAAGATAATGAAAAAGAGTAATATTTTATGGTTGGTCATTTCCCTGCTAATTATTGGCAGTATGGTATTGACTGCTTGCGGTAGCCCCGCTCCTGCTGAGCCGGAAACTATTGTTCAAGAAGTTGAAGTTGTGAAAGAAGTTGAAGTGCCTGTTGAGGTCGAAGTGACGGCTGTTCCTGATGCAGAGCCTGTGACCTTGCACTGGAATTGGCAAACTGAACCTCCAACCCTTGACCCCTCTTTAGCCACAGACACCACTTCTGTAGATGTTGCTGGAAACCTTTTTGTTGGTTTGACAAAATTTGATCCCGTTTCCGGTGAGGTTTCCCCTTACTTGGCGACAGAATGGGAATCTGGCGAGGATGCTGACGGCAACCAAACTTGGACCTTCCACCTGCGTACAGATATTGCTTGGGTAAACTATGATCCCACCACTGGTGAGACCACTCAAGTAACCGATGCTGATGGCAACCCCCGTTTCGTAAATGCGAACGATGTCGTTTACGGTGTCAAACGCACTGTCGATCCGGAAACTGCTTCTGATTACGCTTATGTACTTTATATCATCAAGAACGCTCAGGACATTAATGGCGGCTCAGAAGAGCTGACTATTGATGATTTGGGTGTTGTAGCTCTTGATGATACTACTATCCAATTCACCCTTGGTCGCAAAGCTGGGTATTTCCCTGCTATTGCTGGTATGTGGGTCGCTTATGCTATGCCCCAATGGGCAATCGAAGAA
>CAZERH010000299.1:0-2964 GCA_964515535.1 uncultured Anaerolineaceae bacterium | reverse complement strand
AATTTTGATGGCGATATAAGTGTGGAAGTTGATGCTACCAAAATCGGTGGCGATGATGATAATAATTTTGGTCTTATTTGCCGATACTCCGGCGATTTAGATGCCCCTAGTTACTATTATTTCAATATCAGTAGTGGTGGTTTTGCCATCATCGGAAAAGTCACCGGTGGTAGCCAAGAATATCTTTCCTCTGAAAAAATGGAGCCATCCGATGTCATCAAACAAGGAAACGCAAGCAACCATCTACGCGCAGACTGTGTAGGAAGCAATCTTACTTTCTACGTTAACAATCAAAAAATCGCTACCGCCACAGATACCGCCTTCACAAGCGGTGATGTGGGACTGATGGCAGGCACCTTTGATATACCTAGCACACAAATTAATTTTGATAATTTTATAGTTAGAAAGCCGTAAATATCAACGTTACAATGTTCTCAAAAGGGTGAATTTCGGTATGAAATTCATCCTTTTTGATTCGGGGTGTTGAACAAAGCCTCAAGGCTGTAGCACCGCAAAATTATCAAAAAGAACGTCTAGCTCCCCAACATCAAAAGTTCCTACCAATAAACCAACATCCCCTTCTGTAAAATCGGTATCTGCAACCGAAGCAATCGACACATCGTTGACGAAAAAAATCAAGGTACTTCCCTCACATTCCGCTCGTAGATGATTAATATCCATGCCGGTTTTAATCGCACTCGAATACAGCATTGAATCTTGCCCAAGAAGTACCTGCTCCCCCGCCTTATTTTTTCCAATCGCATAATAACCGTCTGCGCTAATCACAAAAAAGTAAAAATTCTGATCATTCTGATAGCGGCAAATCACACCGATCCGATTTTCAACGGGACCCGCATATTGCAACGCATCTACTTCTATGCGGGTATCACTAAAGTTCAACCCGAGCGTTGTCCAATAATTCATCCCCGCACCTCGCACAAAAAATCTGAAGCCTTCAGCATCGTAGCCCATCACGCCCCCATCATTTGCGAAGCTCGTCCATTGATTTTCGTGCGTAGAAAAATCGTCTTCAAAAAGGATGTCTCCAGATAAAGGCATAGGCTCAGGTTGACAAGCAACCAAGAAAATAGCAAGAGAAAAAATAGCGAAGAAAAGTTTTGGTTTCATTTTTTTTACCGTTTTTTGTTTTTTATTTGTAATTGCTCGCCTCATGTAGATACTCATTTTTTTGTCATCAAAACAAAGGTAATTTCCTGTTCCCAAGCCAGACTACAAAAATCTCCGGAGAAGCGTTTTTAGGCAAAAACGGCTTCCATTCCACTCATTTTGATAGGAAAAGGCGTGTTTTAAGATTTTTGTAGTTTGACAAAAAAACGGATGTCTCGCACAAAGGTGAGCAATTACATTCACTTCTCCTGAAAATAATCATCTAAAAGCTGTTGAGCTTGTTCTTCAACCAAAGTCCCCTGCGAAAGCTCACGTGCGCGCAAAAGAGATTGATATGCCAAATTTAAATGATTACGCTTTAAATACAACATGCCCAAATGAAGATGCGCCGCGCCCAAATTCGGATCAAGCATAAGGGCTAATAAAAACTCTTCCTCAGCTTTTTCGTCTTCCACCAACCCAAAATAAACCCAACCAAGCGTGTCTACAAATACCGCATCTTCCGGTCGGAGAGCCACCGCCTTTTGTGCGGCAGGCAACCCGATATCTTCCAGTTCTACAGCATAATTTGTTGAGAAAAGAGCCAATAACTGCCAATAAAACGGATCGTCCGGCGCAAGAAAAATAGCCTGCCGATAAGCCTCAAGAGCGAGGGGCAACTCGCCGGAACGGGCGTAAATTTCTCCCATCGCAGTGTGCCAATTTGGGTTTTCAGGCTCAATCTTCACCGCAACCTGAAATTCTCGCAAAGCCTCTGTAAATTTTCCTTGACGTTGCCAATAAAGGCCACGCAAAGAACGAACTAAAACTGAATTTGGATTAAGACCCAAAGCTTTGTCCAAATCTGAAAGAGCTTCCACTTCGAGATGCTGTTTTGCCTCCCCCAACCACGCCCAAGCGGATGCGTTCTCGGGGTAAGCTTGAGTAGCCGCCCTAAACATTTGTGCGGCAAGTTGCCATTCTTCTGCCAACGCGAGACCTCGTCCAAGCAGAAGCATGCTCTCGGCGGGATCGCTCTCTAGCAGTGCCAAGTTTAGGGAAGTGCGCAATGTCTCCACAACTGGAGCAAATGTATCATCCGCGCGTGCCGCTCGATTTAATTCGTCCAATGCTTCTTCAGGGGAATCGAGAATGAGCAATAATCCCAATCGATAATGAGCGTATGCTGAATCCTGTTCCTCTCTATCGTAGGAAAGGCGATTTTCAAGCGCGCTTTTTTCGGAGAGATAATCGCCCTTTTCTCGGTATACCATCGCCAAACGTGCATAAAATTCAAAATAGTTTGGGTAATGCGATACGCCTTCTTGCCACAGTGCCAGAGCTGATTCGCTTTCGTGCTGATACCAACTTTCTTGCCCTAAAATATCCCATCCGAAGGCAGAAAGTGCCCCCTCTTTTTTTGCTTTTTTGTAGGCAATAAGTGCTTCTGTTTTTTGCCCTGACATCAATTTTGCTTTTCCTATTTCGTTCCATAAATCGCCGCGCCAAAAAAGGCGTTGGACAGCTAACTCATATTCTTTAGCGGCGTAAGAAAAATCTTCATTGTTAATCGCTTCTTGTGCAGTTTTCTCGTTGCGAATCCCAAAAATAATGCGAGGTGAAATTATGAGAAAAAGTAGTAGAATTAGGATAACAAGTTTCTTGACCATATAATATCTCTATTGCGTTAGAATTTTCATCACCTTTATTCGAGAGTTGTGAGTTTGAGTAGATTTCCTTCCCCCTTAGAACCAATTTCTTGAGGATAATTATATTTTTATGAGAAAAGGTTTAGGCTCGTTATTAATGTTATGCACAGAACATAATTGTTGATGCTATTATATTGCAAATTCGTGC
>CAZERH010000298.1:0-2994 GCA_964515535.1 uncultured Anaerolineaceae bacterium | reverse complement strand
ACACATCCACAGCAAGGTGCGTTGAGGGGCAAAACCGGCTTGCCTAAAAGCTGTAGTAAATTGCTCTGCGGGATGGTCTATAACGAGTTTTTGCTTCGGGGAGGCAAGTTGATGACGAGCGTAGAGAAGTAGAGATGTTAAGGATTCGGAATCCGCTTGTGGCGCGGAAGCAAGCCAAATAGGCGCGTGTCGCGCATAGTTTCCTTTCCACATCAGCACGGCTTGAAGTTCTCCATCTCTTTGAACCGCCCACTGCTTAATATCATATTCCACAAATAATCGATAAAGCCAATACTTGAGACCTGGCTTAAAAATTTCAAAATCCGGCATCCGATACCATCTGATTTCTTCGGGATAGTTTTGGTTAAGCCAATAGTTTTGCGCTTTCCAAAAATGCGCCGCACGAGAACTAATTCGTATGTCGGGATTCTTTCTTCGCGGAGGTTTTTCCTTCTCTGCAAGCCAAGTGGTACGATTGCTATGGGGTTGAAAACCGAGTTCTTTATAGAGATTAATGGCACCGATATTATCTCGTTCAACATGTAGCCAAATGGATTTCGCTCCGCGTTTTTTTGCATCTTCAATTCCTTTTCGGGTGAGGCGACGCGCAATGCCTTTGCGCCGAAAATCGGGGTGAACAGCGATATTGGCGAGCAAAATGACGGTTTTTTTTGCTTTATGAAATGGGATGATGCTGATATTACCAACAATACGTTTTTGGTTTTCCCAAACATAGCCTTTAAAAGGCACCGAGTTCGATGACCATTTCAAGGAGGAGCCTCTGCGGCTGGCTGAACGCATTTGCTCCAAATAATTTTTCCCTTCCCCGTCCATATTTTTTTTGAAGCAAAGTTCTATCAAATCGGCTACTTTGGGGAGATCTCGCAAGATATTAAGCGGACGCAGTATGCCCGCCGAAGTTTGGGGGAGATTACTATCTGTCATGGACGATATTATATATCACAAAAGAGCAATTCTCCTATCACCAATCCGGTTTTGCATTTTGAGTTGAACAAGGTAGAATAAATGTCAGGATATTATCTATTTATGACAGAAAAAGACCCCACTCTTCCGAAATTGCCATCCGCAAAACTAAAAGCGCGCTTTTTGTTTCGCAAAATTCTTCCCGCCATAGATTTGGAGCGTCGCGGCACGGTGCGCGCTCGTTTGCGCGAAGAAGCCGAACCGGATTTTGATTATTTTTTGCTAGTCGTGCTGTCCAGCATTATCGCTACTTCAGGATTACTCACCAACTCAGGAGCGGTCATCATCGGAGCCATGTTGGTTGCCCCTTTAATGTCACCAATTATCGGTTTAGGCTTAGGATCCCTTATCGGTGATGAAAAACTGCTCAAAACCTCTGCCTCTGCTCTTTTTCGAGGGGCATTTATTGCGGTTCTGGTAGCCATCCTTTTAACGTGGTTTAACGAAGCCCTCCCATTTATCACCCTGCACACCCTGCCGGAGCAAGTCCTATCTCGCACCAGTCCCTCGCCAATTGATTTAATGATTGCCCTCGCAGGCGGTTTGGCGGCGGCATTTGCAATCGCCCAACCCTCAATCTCCGCCGCTTTACCGGGCGTTGCTATCGCGACAGCTCTCATGCCTCCGTTAGGCGTAGTTGGAATTGGCATCGCTATGGGGCGTTGGGAAGTTGCCGGTGGCGCATTTTTACTTTTTATCACCAATGCCGTCACCATATCTTTTGCTTCAATGCTCGTCTTTTTTGCGCTAGGCTTTAGCCCCGGCACAAAAAATGGCGTACGCGTGCCACGCGCTTTATGGATTTCAGCTTTTGTCACTATTCTCATGCTCGTCCCGCTCACCTACCTCAGCATCAATGCCTTTCAAAAAGCAAGTAGAACGCGCGAAATAAACACCATTGTTGCCGAAGAAATTAAAGCGCACGGCGCAGAATTGCTCTCTCTCGACACAAATCGAGATGAAAACGACATCCTCAACCTAGAAATCACCCTACGCACACCCAAACGCCTCTATTACGGCGATGTGGACGATTTACAAGAATCTATAGCGGTGCAACTGCAAGAAACCATCGCCATTGTAGTTAACCAAATCATCGCCGACAAACTAGATCCCCTCGTTCCGCCAACTTTCACCTCTACCCCAACACTCGTTGCCGCCTCCCCAACCCCCACCGCCTCTTCAACAGCTACGCTTACGCCAACCCCAACCGCAACTTTTACTCCAACCCCAACATTCACCCTCACCCCAACACCGGAAATTGCCAAAATCCAAAATATCTTCACGAACTATAACCAATGCCTCGAATTACGACAGGGCGCAGGCTTCACACGTCCCGTTATCGGACGCATCTATAACGGCAACTATGTCAGCGTACAATACGAAGAGCGAACCGTTGAAGGACTCGTTTGGCTACAAATCAAAGATAAAGATGCCCGTCTCGGCTGGTTGCCACAAGTTTGCATCAACATAGTTACGCTTACCCCGACAAAAACACCGATATATAGAACTCCCTCACCGGAGGGAGAATAATTTTTTATATTCAGGATGTGGAGAAAGGGCACGCGCGCGTTTTGGGCTTGCATATTGCAAACCAACATCTTCTCAGCGTAAGCGAAACGCGCAATATATCCACATTCGGCAGATGTTGACCGAAAGCACGCAAGTTCAAAACACGATTTGCGGTTCTCCATCCGCCCCACAAATCGGCGAAGATGAAATTCCGCCACAGCACACAAGGAAAAATAATGGATAACGAAATAAAATCATCCCCATCTTTTTTATCCCGTTTAGGACGAGTCCTTTGGATATTTTTACGCGTGATATTCTTTTTAGCGATAGTCGCCATTATCGGCGGAGCAATTTATGCCGGCGTGCCTTATCTCAATGAAAAAATAGTTTTCCCCATTCAGAAAAACACCGCCCGCCTAGACGAACTAGCGCAATTAGACACGCAAGTCGCTGAAATGCAAGAGCGCATAAACGACCTTGAAAATAGTCAAACGGAAAACG
>CAZERH010000297.1:0-3006 GCA_964515535.1 uncultured Anaerolineaceae bacterium | reverse complement strand
GGTTGCCGATATAGATGGTTTTGTTGTCTTTGACAGCGATTTTTCCAAAGAGGGTGATTTTTTACCGGATGCGATGCTGAATCAGGGCGCGTGGCTCTGGGATTACGAAAGAGATGAACCGATTGGAACGGTGATTGTTGCCGCGGGGGAGGGGTATTACAACAACCAAGAACAAGCATTTTTGGAGAGTGTGAATCGCTCTCTGTTGATAAGCGGATTTTTGGCTGGTGCGATTGCTTTGCTAGTGGGCTTGCTCTTTGCCCGCAAAATAACATCGCCGGTAACCGCGCTGACTGCCGCGACCCATCATATTGCCGAAGGGCATTGGGATGAGCGTTTGCCAGTCAGTTCAGATGATGAACTGGGGCAAATGAGTGCCGCTTTTAACGCGATGGCAGAATCTCTTGAAGCACAACGTTCCTTACGAAACCGCCTCGTGGACGATGTGACTCATGAACTCAATACCCCTCTAAGTGTGATCCAACTCGAACTAGAAGCCCTCAACGACGGGATGCAAACACCCGCCGAAGCAACCATACACGTTAAAAGAGAAATTAGCCTATTAGAGAATCTAGTAAGTGACCTTGATTTGCTCACGGAGTTTGGCGAAGGGAAATTGCAACTTAACTCTCACCCTACCGATTTCGGGGCGTTAGTCACAGAAGCGGTTGCACGTTGGCAAGCGCAAGCGGAGGCAAAGAAAATTCAGCTTTCCCTGCATTTACAAGATTCTCTCCCTGAAATTTCCGTAGATGCACGCCGCATCAAACAGGTTTTGGGAAATTTGATCTCAAACGCTCTCCAGCATAGCGCAGAAGGCGGCGAGATTATGGTGAGTGTTGCTCTCGCTGAGAACAATTCTCTCCTCACCACTGTCCATGACACGGGAGATGGAATTTCCCCCGAAGATTTGCCTCATGTTTTCGAGCGTTTCTACCGCGCCGATTACGCCCGCAGTCGCCACACCGGCGGGCGTGGTTTGGGATTGGCAATTGTTAAGGAAATTATTGAATTACACGGGGGTAAAGTTTGGGTAAAGAGTGAAATGAGGGCAGGAAGTGAATTTGGATTCGAGTTGCCGTTGAACTGATTTTTTTATCACGAATATCTCGAATACGACAAATGATGCGAATGTTTTGAGAATTATTTGTGTCATTCGTTTATTCGTGTTTAATAAGACCCAAACATAATCTAAAATTGTTACTTTTTATCCGTAATACCTTTTAAAAATCCAATTATAAATAAAGAGCAAAACCTTCTTGACCGGAGCAAACTCCCAAATGGAACTCGATTTCTTCTCAACCTTCTTCCCCATCTCACCGCGCAGATAGCCGAGGGTGTTACTCAAATTCATCACGAGCGAATCGGAGACCATCAGGCGCAAGAGACCGGCTTCGTTCATCCGTTCATCGAGTTGACGTACCTGCCCCATCGGGCGGGACATGTCGAAGGGCAGGAATTGTTGAAGCGTGGATTTATACGCGGTAAACTGCCAGTGGGATGCGCCTGCTATGGCAATTACGTCCTCCGTCTGCGCTTCGCTCCGCTCAGGACTGTAGGTTATTTTCCAATCTCTAGTCTCTTCATAAACCTTCACATTTTCTTCTTCTGTTTGTCCTAGCGAAAGATTGAACTCTAAGAAAGTTTCCCAGGGGATAAATTGCTCTTCTTCACAAGTCGCGTTTTTCTGCGCCCATTCAACGGTGGATGAATAAAAAGCGGGCGGCGTACGGAAAGGTCGCGCCGTGACCATGCCCACGTTGGGGAAAGTTTCTAAAATTTCAACAGAACGAGAAAGCCAATTTGGGGAGTAAAGAATATCGCTATCAGCGTAGGCGATGATCTCACCCGGCGCACCCGCGAGAATCATATTCCACGCGCCACCTTTGCCGAGATTTTTCTCTGAGAGTAGTAAATACTGAATTCGACCAGCTTCTTTTTCGCTGATTAGATAGTCACGGGCTTCGGCGCAAGAGCCGTTGTCGAAAATCATCAAGTCGAAGGGTAGACCAGCATCCTTTCGCATGGATTCGAGACTCACTTTTAATACATCCAGCCCTTCTTCGTAGAATCCGCTCAAGAAGGGGAGATAGGTCAAGACAGCAACGGTAATCCGCTCCGGCTTGGCGACTGTTTTGGCTGATTTGGCAGGATTTTGTCCTTTTCGCATGGATTATGTTCCAAGTTTCAAGTGTTTAAGTGTCAGGTTTTATAAAATGGTGTTGAATTTTCAATCAGAAACGTAATGCGTAAGAAAAATCATTACGAAATACGTTTTACGCAATACGCATCGCTAATTAAATATCTTCCTAATCTTTTTTATCCATCTCTGCGGGCGCACAATTTGCTCTTTTTTATTTTCTGGTAAAAAGAAAAATATCTTTCTTAAAAAGAGTTCGATACCGCGCCAAAAGTGTTTCTTTGTGAGACGTGGGCGCAAGATTTTACCATTTCTTAGCTGATGGGTGCTGTCAATAATCGTATATCTCGTCTCTGCCACGCCGCCCGCCATCTCAACGTTTTTCTTTGTTTCCGGTACGGAGTAGTGAATTTTCCCGCCCGCCAGATGCCGATAATCGTGGTTTTGGTGCAAAATCATCACATCGGGGGTGGCATCAATCACACCCCATTTTTCAGCACACGCTTTATAAATGAACCAATTATCCCAACCTGCGCGCCCGATGGCAAAATCGGGGATGTCGGTGTAGCAGGTGCGGGGGAAGATGAAATAATCGCTTCCGGCAGGACGATGTAGCTCGCCCTCGCGCCGCGCGTTTTCTCGCAAGCGGGATTGCCATCCGGCGGAGAATTCGACAGGGCGTTTTATCTCCACATCCCAACGCTGACCGAGCAAAACGAACTTTTTGGCGGCACGCGCGCAGATTTGGCTTGCTTCCGTTATATCATCGAATAGCAGAATATCGGCGTTGACAATGCCTAAGAGGGCGCTATCGCTATTTTGACGCGCCAATGCCAACATGGAGGAGATTAACGGAGTCCCGCTGG
>CAZERH010000296.1:0-3007 GCA_964515535.1 uncultured Anaerolineaceae bacterium | reverse complement strand
TGCCGATATTGCTTGGGCACGCGTTTCTCCGCAAAACCCAAAAATCATTCAAATTGCCTTCAAGCCTTCGTTGATAGCAAATGATAATTATTTTATGTGGGGAGCATGGACAGATATGGGCGTTTTCAAACCGGAGTTCTACGATTATAATGACCACTTCACCCACACAGAGGCAGGTTCGCCTTTGCCGGGGCTAAAACAATACTATCCGCTCAAAGCTCTCTTTGAAGTAGATAACACTTGCCGCGAGGCGGTAGGTTTTGCTCTTGTAGGTGACGAACCGGGTGGTTGCCTCGTTTATATCCCGCCCACAGAAACACAAGTACCTCCACCAACATCCGTCCCGCCTACACCAACACAAACACCTTATGGACCCTATTAGGAGAAAAAATGTCAGAAAAATTCAGCAAACTTAAAACCCTCATCGCCGAAGTCGCAGATTTAAGCATGGCGCAAGCCCTACTCGAATGGGACCAGCAAACCTATATGCCTGCTGGTGGTGCAGAGGCACGCGGACATCAACTCGCAACGCTTGGCACTCTCACGCATCAGAAATTTACCTCCGAAGAAATCGGCAAACTCATTGATGATTTAAAAGCCAAATTTTCCGATGCAGACCCCGATTCTGATGATGCCCGCTACCTTAAAGTGCTTTCAAAAGATTACGACCAAGCGACCAAAATTCCCTCGGCGTATGTCGCTAAATTTGCCCGATTAACTGCACAAGCGCACGAAAGTTGGGCAAAAGCACGCGAGGCTTCCGACTTCTCCATTTTTCAAGCGGATTTGGCTGAAATTGTCGAAATGCGCAAAGAATACATCACATTCTTCCCTCCGGCAGACCATCCATACGATACCCTCCTCGACCAATTTGAACCGGGCATGAAAACCGCTGATGTACAAGAAATTTTTAGCGTACTCCGCGAAAGACAAGTCGAATTACTTAAAAACATCGCCTCAGCCAAACAAGTGAATGATGATTTTATGCACGTTAATTATCCTGAAAAGCAACAATGGGACTTCGGCGTAGAAGTTGCCACCGCCTTCGGCTACGATTGGCAACGCGGTAGGCAAGATAAATCCGTGCATCCTTTCACGACATCTTTCAGCATCAACGATGTTCGCATTACCACGCGTTTCATGGACGATTTCTTCCCCTCCGCATTATTTGGCACCATGCACGAATCCGGACATGGTCTCTACGAATTAGGCATCAACCAAGATTATGAACGCACTCCCCTCGCGGGCGGCGCGTCTCTGGGCGTACACGAATCGCAATCACGGCTCTGGGAAAATCTAGTCGGCAGATCCATGCCCTTCTGGGAGCACTTCTACCCGCGTCTGCAAGAGACTTTCCCATCCCAGCTTGGCAACGTCAGCTTACCTGAATTTTATAAAGGGATTAACAAAGTAGAACCTTCTTTCATTCGCGTAGAAGCGGACGAAGCTACCTATAATATGCACATTATGTTGCGTCTCGAACTTGAAATCGCTATGATTGAAGGAAGCGTAAAAACCAAAGACCTTCCCGAATTATGGAATACCAAAGTTGAAGAATACCTCGGAATCACCCCACCGAATGACGCGGTTGGCGTACTCCAAGATATTCATTGGTCTTTTGGCGGGTTGGGCTATTTCTCTACTTACGCCCTCGGCAATCTGATTTCCGTTCAACTCTGGGAGAAAATTAACGAAGACATTCCCAATCTCGATGAACAAATTCGTCAGGGAAAATTCGATGCCCTCCTCGGCTGGCTACGCAAAAACGTCCACGTTCACGGGCGCAAATACGAGCCGCAAGAACTTGTTCAAAAAGCGACCGGCTCAAAAATCACTCCCGAACCTTATTTACACTATCTTGAAGGAAAATATAGCGAAATTTACGGGCTATAAAAATTATTGCGTATTGCGTAAAACGTTTTTTCACGTTTTACGCAATACGTTTTTTTTATTTAATGATGACACTGCAAAAATCCCTCCCCGCCTTTATTTTTCTTTTTTTAACCGGATGCAACCTCACCGGCACGCGCCCCCCGACACCTTTTCCGGAGGGATATTTACCCACCGTAGTTGCCCTCACAGCGGCGGCACTTCCTAGCCGCACACCTATAGCCCCAACATCTACCGAAACGCGAACACCCACGCCCAGTGCCACCCCATCCCCAACCGCTACTTTTCCACCGACATCCGCCCCCTCGCTACCTTTGCCCGCAATTCACGTGCTCTCACCTGGAGAAATGTCTAAAGTCATCTCCCCCATCATCCTCAAAAGCTATATCCGCCCCGGTGCAAATGGAGAAATTAGCGTTGAGCTACTCGGCGAAGACGGGCGTTTGTTGGCTCGCGATCTTTTTTACCGAAATACGGTGCTTGTTGAAGGAGCATATGTTAAACTGGAAATCCCCTTCGAGACGCGCGCCGCGGCTGAAATCGGTCGTTTGCAAATCAGCACAAAAGACGAGTTCGGTCGCCCGCTGGAAATTTTTAGTTTGCGCCTTTTACTACTTTCTGTAGGCGTAAATGACATCAATCGAAGTGCTACGGCATACCCCCGCGCAGTTTTCTTTTATCCCGAAGCCGAAGAGGAGATTTACGGTGGTTTTTTGCCCGTTATCGGTGAAATGCAAGCCTATAATGATAACCCCGTCATTCTGGAACTCGTTGATGAAGATGGCAAAACGCTTGGTCTGCGCACGCTGATATTAGAAGCAGGGAGCAGAGAAAGTTTCGAGACCTCCATCGAGTACGAGGTGGACGAGCAAGTATCCGCACGTTTGATTATCCGTCAGGCAGATGAAGGTTTTGAGGGCAGAGTTTATCTCCACAGTCAAATCGTAATTTTAAATCCTTAAAAAATTTCAGGTCATTCTTCCAACCTTCCCAACCAATCGCCCACAAACAGAAAAATCAGCGCGCAAACAGAGGCAGTACCTACATAGAGCGCGCCAACAGAAAGGAGAACCCAACCAAACCATAATGCCAAGAAATGCCCCGTAAAAAAACCCAC
>CAZERH010000295.1:0-3021 GCA_964515535.1 uncultured Anaerolineaceae bacterium | reverse complement strand
ACCGCGCTTAGGAGCGGTCCAACTCCAGCGCGGTCGGTATTGAGGAGAATGCTTCCATAGTATACAGAAAAACCGAAAAAAGAACTTAATAAATGTTAAAGAGTTCATAAGAAATTTTTAAGAATTTACGAAAACACTGAGAACTCTGTAAAAGTCTTAAAAGTGGTAGATGTGCAACGCATTTTTTCAAATGCAATGCTGTTCTGCCCCCCTAACTTTAAGCAACCACCCTCAATCTCTTATCCAACATCCACAACGCTACAGCCAAGACAATGAACGTAGCCACCTGCTCGGCGCGAATCCCGCCCCAAATGAGCGTACTATCACCACGAAAGGCTTCGATAAAAAGAGTGTATCCCGTCGTAGCCGCGACAAAGGTCAAGAAACTCATCCCTGTTTGGAATCGCGCTCCCTGTTTGGGAGGGTAAAGCAAGTTGAGGGTCACGAGCGCACCGATTAAGGCATAAATTTGAGTAGGGTGTCGTTTTGCACCCCAAAGCTCAATCCCCCACGGGAGGGTTGTCTCCACGCCAAAGGCATCCCCCGAAGCCAAATTTGCAGTAGCAAGCCCAATAGCGAGCATCCCGAAAAAGGGAATCAGCGCATCCAGCGTTTTCCACAAATCCATTTCTTTTTTCTGTCCGTAAACAAAAGCACCGATAATCGCCGCTACTGTTCCCCCCGTCACATCCAGCAACCCGGGATTGAGCGAAAGCATATTGAACAAATTCTTCGAGAAGGCTTGCGGAAATTGAGCAATATACGCAATGCGCGCGCCAAGAACACCCGCCACCAAAGCAACAAAAATAAGGTTCGAAAGTTTTTCGGGGGAAACTTTATACGCCTTTGCGCTCTTTTCGGCGAGGGTGATGCCAATCCAGAGCGAAAGTAAAAGCATAAGTCCGGGGGCTTGCAGAGAGAAAGGACCAATTCTGATGATGGGGAACATAAATTATCCTATTTAATCAATTTTTCAATTCTAGACCGAATCAACGCCTCGGCGATGGAATCCCCAATCACGACCTCGCTGATAACGCCATCTCTATCAATAAAAAAAGATGTCGGCAAGGATTGCACCTGATAAAGCCGATTTGCCTCACCTGCTGTATCTAACACAACTGGAAAACTCAGTCCGAATTCGGCGATAAACTCAACAACACCCTCTACGGAATCTTGTTGAGTGGCGTTTACGGCTAAAATCACAAAATCTTCTGCGGCGTAGTCGGTGTAAGCGCGTTGAAAAGCGGGCATCTCTGCTTTACAGGGCGGACACCAAGTTGCCCAAAAGTTGAGCAAAACCACCTTTCCGCGCAAATCCGAGAGGGTCACGCTCTCACCATCTAGCGTTTTCAGAGTGAAATCAGGCGCGAAAAATCCCTTTTGTAGCGCAGGGACTTGACCGGCAGTAGATTTGCCCTCCTTATTCGCGCTCAGAAAGATCCACCCCGCACCAAAAACTAAAATTGCGATAAATAAAATTCGTCTACGAACTGTGCGAGTTGGTTGCATATCTCTCCGTTTTCGTCTAAACTGATAGAGTCGTATCCTCTTCAAAGGAACATATCATACTATGCTTTTCACACAAAAAACATATATTGGTGTCAATCTCACGGGGAGCAATTTTACCTACGCCGCCCTAAATTCAGATTTGGGACTTCTGGCTTTGGATGGATGCACCCTAGACGCGTTGCTCACCTTCATCGGAGGGCAAACCTCAGCTTTTGTGGCGGTTAATGCGCCCGCAAAACCGAATTTGGGACGCGTGCGCGCGTTGCTCGAAGCGGAAGATTTGGGAACGGGCAAATCTCCCCTACGCGGTGCCGAAATGCGAATGGCAGAATATGAGCTTCGTACGCGCGGCATCAAAGTTGCCGCCACCTCATCTCATCCCGACCACTGTCCGGCTTGGATGCGTTCCGGTTTCGCACTTCACAAAAGGCTACGCGAAATGGGCTTTGAGAATTATCCCAACGAAGACGCCCTTCATCAAATCTTAGAAACACATCCGCAAGCTGGATTTATCGTCATGACAGAGGGAAAGCTACTGCCCGCCTCTGCGCTCGAAGGTCGTTTGCAACGCCAAACCATTTTATATGGAGCAGGGCTAGATATTCGCGACCCGATGATTTTTTTTGAAGAAATTACTCGTTTCAAACTCAAACAAGGTATTTTGCCTCTTGAGCAAATTTACGATTCTAAAGAATTTAACGCACTCATCGCCGCGTATACCGCGTGGTTGGTCGCAGAAAAGCCCAACGACACAACCTCCCTCGGTGATGAAGAAGAGGGGAAAATTTATTTGCCGGTCAGCAAGTTGAAATCCAAGTATTGAATCGAAAATTAAAAGGAGAAAAGTTAATGTTAAATATCGGCGACAAAGCACCGGATTTTAGTCTTCACGATGAAAACGGGAAAACAATCTCGCTAAGCGATTACGCGGGAAAATGGCTGGTGGTCTATTTTTATCCCAAAGATGATACCCCCGGTTGCACCAAAGAAGCCTGCGATTTTACCGACAACCGCAACGATTTTACGGGGCTAAATGCAGAAGTAGTCGGCATTAGTAGAGACAACGCGGAAAAGCACCAAAAATTTATTCTCAAATATGATTTGAATGTGAGCCTACTCAGCGACCCCGACCACAGCGTCCATGAAGCCTACGGCGGATGGGGGACAAAAATAAATTATGGCAAAGAAATTGTAGGCGTAATTCGCTCAACCTATATCGTTTCCCCCGACGGAAAAATTGCCGCACTTTGGCGAAAAGTAAATGTACGTGTAAAGCGCAAAAGCGGAACAGTGAAACACGCCGACAAAGTGAAGGAAAAATTGGCGGAATTACAAGCCTAGCATAATTTTTAGCTCATATAATCACTTGGTTTTTTCCTACTAAGGGCATAGGATAGGCGGCGGTACCAGAAATCGCACACATTTTGGAAAAACTCCATTACCGAATTAATTATTTAATCTTCACAATGTCGCACCACAAGATTTAAAAATGCCAAAAAATTTTTGCGCTGG
>CAZERH010000294.1:0-3022 GCA_964515535.1 uncultured Anaerolineaceae bacterium | reverse complement strand
TCTCGGCCTTGACAGGGCCGCATGTTGAACCGCTACACCACGGGACCAACTAACGAGCGATAGTTTACCACAGGGGTATAGCAGGGTCAAGTTTTTCGCTCAGCAAAACGCCATATCGCCGAAGGAAACGAGAATATCTGAGACGCACCTCGCTTATTAAACGGAAGCAAGCCCAAAGCACGCGCGCAACGGCACTTCATCCACAAAAAAAGAAGCCTTTTTCAAAAAAACGGCTTCTTTTTTTACGTAGAGCGGTATAATTAGCTATGCGATTCGATATATTTGACCGCACCGCCAACCGTAGTGATTGATTGCGCATCTTCATCAGAGATATCTGCACCGAACTCATCTTCAAACGCCATAATCAACTCAACCAAATCGAGAGAATCGGCTTCGAGATCATCACGAAAGTTCGCCTCCGGGGTCACCTTTTCTACATCTACACCGAGTAAATCGGCAATAATTTCTTGAATTTTGCTGAGTGTATCAGCCATAAGAGCCTCCTGAATAGTTTTTATGAGTGCTGGCAATTCTACCAGTTTAATCCAGAATAAGGAACACAAACCTATGTTAAAAGTTGCGCCAATTGAAAAAAGAAAAGCCGACCATATTCGGATATGTTTGGAAGAAGATGTAGAGTCTGCAATTCAAACAGGATTTGAGAAATACCGATTTTTACATAAGGCTCTGCCAGAAATAGCGTTAACGGACGTGGATTTAGGCTTAACACTATTCGGTAAAGAATTGTGCGCCCCCATCTTAATTTCCTCCATGACCGGCGGGACAGAGGAAGCGGGAAAAATTAACGCACGCCTCGCCCAAGCCGCCCAAGAAACCAACATCGCAATGGGACTAGGCTCACAGCGCGCCGCCATCGAAGACCTCGCTCAAGCACCCTCTTTTGGCATCGCTCGAAAAGTAGCCCCAAATGCATTGCTCTTTGCCAATCTCGGCGCAGTTCAACTCAATTACGGCTACGGCATAAATGAATGTAAACGTGCCGTAGATATGCTCGAAGCAGACGCGTTAATTTTGCATCTTAACCCCCTCCAAGAAGCCCTCCAAATAGGCGGAGACACAAATTTTGCCGGTTTGGCAAAAAAAATTGAAGAAATTTGCAGAAAATTGGGAGTCCCCGTCATCGCCAAAGAAGTCGGCTGGGGAATTTCGGCGCAAACAGCCCAACTTTTAGCCGATTGCGGCGTAAACGCAATAGACGTAGCCGGAGCAGGCGGCACAAGCTGGTCACAAGTGGAGATGCACCGTGCGCCAAACGAGTTTGCGAGAAAACTTGCCGAACCCTTCGTAAATTGGGGAATCAACACCCCCGATTCTATTCTAAATGTTAAAAAAACAGCCCCCGAAATGACAATTTTCGCCAGTGGTGGCTTGAAAAACGGGTTAGATATTGCCAAATCACTCGCACTAGGAGCCACGCTGGGCGGGATGACCGGTCTCTTTTTAAAATCTGCGTTAATTTCTACAGAAAAAGTGGTTGAGGCAATTGAATTGACGAAAAAACAAATTGAAATCTCATTTTTTTCAGCGGGAATCTCTAGCGCAAGTGAATTTGTAGAGTGGATTTGAGCCGCTCTATTCGCACCGACTGCTCGCCCCCTCCTCTGCCTCATCACCGGAAGATGAAGACGAAACAGAAGCAAGTGGGGGCCACGTTCCGGCTTCAAATTCGCTCACATAGGCACGCATAGAATCGTAATCACTCTCCCAAATAAAAGTATTCGCACTAAGAATCGGATCATAAGTCGCAGTGCCATAAAACATATCTTCAGGAAATGAGGCAAAAATGATGTTGCTTCTCGGCATTTGCGTCCCCAAGCAGGCAAGCTGGCTAATTTGCTCAGGCGTTAAATCAGTTTGGACGTTATCCGTAAAAGCAGAAATCAAGGCGGGAATTTTAGAAATAATTTCGGGGCTTTTTATTTTTTCTTCCAAAGTACACATAACCACGTTTTGATGGCTAGAGCGCGCAAAAGTGCTCACATTACGCATCCGTGCAAAAGTTAGCACCTGCTCGCCGTTAAGATGATTTTCCCCCGCCGGAAAAACCAAACGCTCGCTTTGGTCGTAATAACTTCGTCCGTCCACGCCATTGGGAAAATAAAAATCAAGCCCGCCCAGCGCGTCTATCGCGTCTACAAAAACATCCATGCTAACAGCAAGATAATGGTCTGATTTTAAGCCGAAATTTCTCTCCAGCGTGCGAGCCAAAAGTCCGGGACCCTCGCTGGGATGATCCCAATACCCCAACCCGGGATTACCATAAATATAGGCGGTATTCAGTTTTTGATAAGATGACCCCAAATTATCACTGATTTCAGGAATATCTACCCATAAATCTCGCGGAAACGCCAAAATAGTCACCGTTTGTGCATTAAAATCTATCCGAATGACACGAATCACATCTGCGCGTCCATAAAGATAATCATCCGAGCGCGCATCGCTCCCAATGCCAAGAAGCATCATTGGGGGCAAATCGCCGCATATCGAAGGTTGCGGCGTAGAAGTAGAAGTCTCGGTATCAGTTATTTTCGTGGCGGTTGCTTCAACGCGCGGCGTTATCTCAGGCAGTAACGTACCGCTAGGAAATAGCGTTTCTAACGCAACCGCAACGGTTCCGGTTATATCCACAGCCGGGGTTAAAGTTGGATAATCTAAAACCGCGCCCAAAGGTTTTTGCGACCACAAACGATAGATTTTCGTCCCTTTATAAGAGATGAATGAAACGAGGGAGAAGGCAAAAAGGGCTAAAAAACTAAGAAAGATTTTTTGCGATTTATTCATAGTCGCCTATTATACTCCCTGATTAAATCTTGGTCAGATAGCGAATAGCTGAGATTGTAGATGAAAAACTGCGCTACGCACGTGACCTCAACTTGCGTGCCGATTCTCAACATCTTTTGGCAAAAGGGCTGTTCAAGTCCCAACACGCAAGCCCAAAACGCGCGCGGCATCACATCCAATTTTCTATTTTTCACAAAAGAATCTGATATAATTTCTATTA
>CAZERH010000293.1:948-3030 GCA_964515535.1 uncultured Anaerolineaceae bacterium | reverse complement strand
AGCTTCCCATCCTATTAGATATAGAAGAAGCGATGAAACCCGGCGCACCCATCCTGCATGATGAACCCGAATATGTTGATTTTGCCGATTCAGACGCATCTAAAAACTTGGCGGCTGAAATCCGCATTGATATCGGTGACGTAGAAAAAGGCTTTGCCGAAGCCGATGAAGTTTTTGAGGGCGTTTACGATGTGCCGAAAGTGCAACAGGCGCATATTGAGCCGCATGTTTGCATCACTTATTGGGATGAAGACGACCGTTTGGTTATACGCACAAGCACCCAAGTTCCCTTCCACGCTCGGCGAATGCTTGCCCCTGTTTTAGAACTGCCCATCAAGCGAATTCGAGTCGTAAAACCCCGCGTTGGCGGTGCTTTTGGCGGAAAACAAGAGGTGCAGGTCGAAGATATTGCCGCACACTTAACCATTGCAACCGGTCGCCCGGTGATGCACGAAGCCAGCCGAAAAGAAGAATTTATTGCCAGCCGATCACGCCATCCAATGCGAATTTGGATGAAAACCGGTGTATTAAAAGATGGCACAATCACTGCCAACGAGATGCGAATTCTCTCCGATACCGGCGCAAACGGCGCGCACGCGCTCACCGTGACGGGGAATACGGGGCATAAATCGCTCGCACTCTATCCCGGCGATGGAAAATATCGTGAAAATCCGAATATCCGTTTTTATGCCGATATTGTCTACACGAATCGCCCGCCATCCGGCGCGTATCGCGGCTACGGCGTACCGCAGGGATATTTCCCGCTAGACCGCCATCTCGAAAAAATTGCCCGAAAAATGGGTTTTGACCCGCTTCAATTCCGCCTAAAAAATGCCATCCGCCCGGGCGAATTTCACCCCTTTAGCACTGCGTGGAACGAAGGACGTGAGCCACGCCCCGAAATTATTCACACCGTTGGGCTTGAAGAATGTGTAACGCAAGGTAGCACAGCAATTGGCTGGGATAAAAAATATAATAATGAGGCGTGGCGCAACGTCAGCCCCACCAAACGCCGCGGCATCGGGGTCACGACCGCCATGCAAGGCACCGCAATTCCCTATCTCGATATGGGCGGCGCATCGATTAAGATGAACGATGACGGCTCATTCAATCTGCTGGTCGGTGCGACCGATCTCGGCACCGGCTCAGACACCGTTTTGGCGCAAATGGCGGCAGAAGTTCTAGGTATTCCTATAGAAGATATAATTTGCTACTCATCCGATACCGATTTCACGCCATTTGATAAAGGCGCGTACGCGTCTTCCACCACCTACGTTTCAGGCGCGGCGGTCACGCAAGCGGCGGAAAAAGTAGCGGAACGGATTAAGATTCGTGCCGCCAAAATGCTGGATTTGGACGATTACGCGCAGATCCGCTTGGAGGACAAGCACGCGGTCGCTCCTGATGGACGCTTGGTCTCGTTGAGTGAAGTTGCGCTTGACACTTTGCATCGCAACGAGCAAGAGCAGATTATGGCTGTGTCATCTTTCGTGGCGACATCATCGCCTCCTCCTTTTGCCGCTCAATTCGCTGAGGTGACGGTAGATACCGAAACCGGTCAAGTGACTGTAGACAAACTCGTCATGGCAATAGACGGCGGCGTGATTGTCAATCCCATTGCCGCGGCGGGACAAATCGAAGGCGGTATGACTCAAGCTCTCGGCTACGCAGTTTGTGAGGAGATGGTCTACAACGAAAAAGGCGAAGCCCGCGAAACAGACTTCGGTGATTACCATATCTTCCAAGCAGACGAAATGCCTGAACTCGAAGTCATCTTCGTTGAAACATTTGAAGAAAGTCACCCCTTCGGCGTAAAAGCAGTCGCCGAAATCCCCATGGACGGAGTTGCGCCAGCAGTCGCTAACGCAGTTGCCAACGCAGTCGGCGTAGACATAGACGCGAATCCCGTTACGCCGGAAAAGGTTTGGAGGGGGATGAGAGGCGAGTAACAAATAATAGATTCTCTCGAAAACAGGCTAAAAGCCCCCGTTTCCTTGAAGGAAACGGGGGCTTTTGATTCCGATAGAGGCTACAAATTGGATGTTCGCTTGACAGACGCTCGCAGATAAAAAAGCGAACGGC
>CAZERH010000293.1:0-938 GCA_964515535.1 uncultured Anaerolineaceae bacterium | reverse complement strand
TTCGCCTCTTTATCTGCGAGCGTCTGTCACGCGAACACCCCCCATCGGTCAGCTATTTACCCAATCGCTCCCGATGCGAGCAAAATTGTCAGCGAGCCGATATACCAATGAATAAGAAAAGGATAGATAAAGGATTTGCTTCGCCACGCAATCCAGCCGAAGGCAAAGCCACCGAAAATTGTGGAGAGGGTTTCAATCTCCGGTTTGCCGACATGGGCAAGCGCAAAAGGAACGGCTTGAAGCCAGAGCGCGTCATCGCCAAATTTGCGGGCGTAGCCGAAGAGGAGAAAGCCGCGAAAGAAAAATTCCCAGCCGAAAAGGTCTAAAAAAGTATTCCACGGCAAGCCGGGGAGGAGATTCTCGTAGTAGACGCGCATCCCGCTATCCGTGCGGAGGAGAAGCCAAAGAATGGGAGTCATCAAGATGATGGCGAGAGCGGTTAATGTCAGTCCCGCGCGCCAATCGCCGAGCTGAAATCCGTATTCTTTCGGATTTTCACGAAATATAAAAATGATGATAAGCAGAGGGATAAAAAGATAGAGGATATTACGGTCTATCAGTTTGGTGGAGGTGAAATTATGGTAATCATCCAGAATCAGCAGAGTGGTGCTGGCAATAGTGATGGTGGCTATTTTCCAATCGAGGTGAAGTTTGGGGAAGAGGGGCATTGATAAAAAAATCCGCAGGTTACGCAGATTAGGCAGATTTTTAACGGTATCACGCAAAGTCGCTAAGGCACAAAGTTTGTTTTTTCTTTGCGTTTCTACAACTTTGCGTGAGGCAAGGGGCTATATTTTTCTATACAATATCGGGAATTTTCTCTTGCATGTTGGTCATTTGAATCACCAAAAGCAAAACTTCATGCACTTTTACACTATTCGGAAAGGATTTGATAACATCCGAATCTAAAAGAACGACATTCGTGCCTTCTTTATACT
>CAZERH010000292.1:860-3098 GCA_964515535.1 uncultured Anaerolineaceae bacterium | reverse complement strand
CAAGGCGGGTACGTTGGGCTTCTCCGCCGGAGAGCGTTCGGAATTTTCGGTCGAGTGTTAGGTAATCGAGGCCGACTTGGTTTAGAAAGTGGAGACGTTTTTCAAGACCATTGGTTGCGTCTGATACTTTTTCAAATAGGGCCTTTTTCTTTTGTAATGATTGGATAAATTTTAAGTTTTCTCTGATGGAGCTGTGGAAGAAGTCTGTGATGCTGATTTTGTCAATAGTGATTGCACGCGTGCGTGAACTTAGGCGAGTGCCGTTGCATTTTTGGCATGAGGATGCGAGTTGGAAGGCTAGGAGACGAGATTTATGGTTGTCGCTTTTTGATTCTCTGAAAACACGGTTAAGGGTATTCATGATGCCTTCGAATTTCATGTTGGCATATTTTCCTGTTTTGGCGCGTCCGAAATTGAAGGTTTGTTCACCTGCGCCATAGAGGAGAGTTTTTTTAATATCTTCAGATAAATCTTCCCATGGAGTTAGAGGGTCAAAAGGGAGTTGTTCGGCGAGTTTTTTGAGCATGGAGTTTCGCCTGATTATCATGGCCCGACCACCGATGCGGTAGGCTTTTAGAGCGCCGTGCTTTACAGATTTTGTGGGGTCTGGAATGACGAGTTTTTCTTGAAACTGAGTGATTTCTCCGAGGCCGTGGCATTCTTCGCAGGCGCCTTCTGGATGATTATAGGAGAAATGTCTAGGGGTGATGGGGTCGTAGGGGGTGTTACATTTTTGGCATGCGAGATCTTGAGTTAAATGGAGTCGTTTTGGTTTTTTGCTGTCTATTGTATGTATGTCAATAAAAGCTTGATTTTGGCCTTCACGGAAAGCGATTTCAAGAGAATCGGCGATACGGCTGCGATGATTTTTTTGGATGAGTGTACGGTCGATTACGAGGTCGAGTTGTATTTCTTTGGTAGAAGGGAGTTGGAAATCATAGTCATCAGTCTGCATGATTTGGCCGTTGAGGCAGAGACGGGTGTAGCCGCGTTGGGTGAGACGGGGGATTTCTTCCCTAATGATGGACTTTTTAGCAGTGAGGTAGGGTGCCAGGATGATGATTTTAGATTTTGGTATTTCTTTAAATATTCTGTCGATGCAGTCATCAAGGGTTTGAGAGATAATTTTTCCGCCGTCTTTGGGACAGGCTTGTTGGCCGCATACAGACCAGAGCAGTCTGGCATAGTCGGCAATTTCTGTGGAAGTGGCAACGGTACTACGAGGGTTTGCGGTGGATGAGGCATGTTGTTCTACTGAGATTACGGGAGATAGGCCGTGTATGAAGTCTATATCGGGTTGTTTTATTTGGTCTAGGAACTGTTTAGCTCTAGCAGAGAGGGAGTCCATGTATTTACGGTAGCCTTCAGCGTAGAGGGTATCGAAGGCAAGGGAAGATTTTCCGGATCCAGAGACGCCGGTGATTACGACGAGTTTGTCCCGAGGTATTTTCACATCGAGATTTTTTAGGTTGTGTTCACGGGCACCTTTAATGTGAATGTGTTTGTTATGATTTTTCATTTTGGTTTCATTTTAGAGACTGATTTATATTGGTTTCAACAGTTAATTTTGGATATAGTCGATGAACTTGATCTAGGGTCGGTGTTGCTGCGGCACTCGAGTAGTTAGTTAAATGCTAGCCTTTTGGCTGCTAGAAATACGTCTATCATGAGTATGAATGATAGATTTCGTTGTGAATGCTGTCGGTTGCTTTGTAGAGTAGGAAGATTCCGCCGGCGAGCATCAAAAAATCGATAGATAGCCTCAGCCTTTTAAAAAAGTAAAACTGCTTTAGGAAGTTTTTTCTGGAGCAGTTTTTTGTGTTGAAAAGGAATTTTAAATATATTAATTTTCGGTAAGATTGAGAACGTCGCTGCGTACGCTGTTGGCAATGGTAGCGACTTCGCCGATGAGGTCGTCGGTTACGCCAAGTTCTTTGAGAGTGGTGGCGAGATGGTTAACAACAGAGTCAAAGTGAGCGCCAGTGAGGCCATCGATGTTTTTGTGAGCATGACGCATGTGTTTGCCTGAGTATGCTTTAGGTCCGCCAAAGGCCATGGTAAGGAAGCCTTTTTGTTTGGCTACTTGTTTGTCCATGTCGATATCTTTAAAAAAATGGTTGATTGTATCATCAAGGAGTATTTTTTTGTAAAAAATATCCACTGCGGCATCAATGGCAGGTTCTCCGCCAAGTCTTTCGTATAGAGTAGGTGTTGTCATAATTTTTAGTGGTACTGTAT
>CAZERH010000292.1:0-850 GCA_964515535.1 uncultured Anaerolineaceae bacterium | reverse complement strand
TCAATAGGTTATAAGTATGTGGATTTTTTGTCAACTCAGCAGGGTTTTTTTATTGATTTTTCGTGACTTGCGCCTGATCCGATGCCAAGTTAATCAATTATACTGGAGAGTTTGTGTGGTTTTTGATCGAAAAAATATGTTAGTTAGTTATAACCAATTGTATAGAGTTTTGGATGCGATAGAATATGGAGTTTCATTGGAGGCAAGGGATAAAGAGAAGGGTCATACTGCAATGATGGAGGCTGCGATATGGAACAATTTGGATATGCTTGATGGAGATGAGGATTTGGGGGAACGGTTTAAGAAGTTGAGTGCGCTTGGGTTGGATGACGATGGAGCTGAGGGTGAGGAAATGGGTGAAGGGCTTGATGATGTTTGGTTGGCTAGTTTGCCTTAGGGACAGTGGTTCTTTGTTTATGAATGAGAAGGATGGAGGAGCTGAAATGGATGATGAGGATTTTAATTTTTGGGATGAATCTTCGTCTGATTGGGAGAATTCGTTGGCAAAGGAGTTTCTTGATAAATTTAAGTTTGAGAAAGAAAAGGAGTTTAGAGAGGAAGAGCTGGAGGGGAATAGGCTTTTTTCGTCAGAATTGTTGAAGTTGTTTAATGCTCTTGGTGATGAAAATAATAATGCGGCGGATATCGAAAGACTGGATGATTAAGGGTTAAGTGGTTTGTCCGTAGGCAGATATAGGCTTTGATTTTCAAGGGAGTTTTTATTTTTTTTGAAAAAAGTGGATCAAAGGGCTTGACATTAGTGCTTAATATTTTAGCTTCTTGGCAAGCTTAACGAAAAAAGCGAGCGTAGCTCAATTGGTAGAGCACCACCTTGCCAAGGTGGATGTTG
>CAZERH010000291.1:0-3108 GCA_964515535.1 uncultured Anaerolineaceae bacterium | reverse complement strand
TTAACCCAAATGCTTATAAATGCAATAAGTGCTCCTATTGTTGCTACGCCGGGGATGATGGGGAAAATGTCGCCTAACTCGGTGAAGGTGTCGAAGAGTGTTGTAGAAGATATATATATAACAACCATTGCGATAGAAAAATAAAAAGCATTACGTTCTCGTTGTTCCGTCGTTATAGTGTGTGAACCTGTTAGATTGCTTCTGAACAAATCCCAGCTAAGGCGTATAGCGATGATTATTATTGTGACAATAACGAGTCCCGCCATGATAGGAAGCGCACTTTTTACGGCGGGTGGGGCTGGAATGCGATAATTGAGGGGGAGTAAATCTAAGCTAAAGGTTAGCAAAGCGGCGATAACGATGAATAAGGAAGAAAGATTTCTTTTTTCCTTTGACGAGGTAAAGGCGATAATGCTTTCTGCTAAAACTAATTCAATGAGGGCTAAAATTAGACCAAAACCACTCAATAAGAGAGTTGTGCTAATGAGTGTAAGCAAAAATGCACGCAGGATAAGCCCAATGCCTTCTTCGGCACGTCCGCTCCGAATCCAAATTGTAGCGGTAATTGTATATATGCCAAAAATGACAACAAGACCCGCTCTAACGAAATGTTGCCAGGCTCCCGTTTGAAAGCCTTGTGAGAGACTTAGGAGTAAGTTTGCCGCGATCGCAACTAGAAAAACCATCGCGATAATAAGAGCTCTTCGTTCTTGGATTTTGTCTTGATTAGGATTAGGCGTAGGTATGCTCATTTGGAATCTCCGTTTTGGATGGAGGGCTTTTCTCAAAAGTACTTCCCGGTGAATAGTTTTTATGTTGACAATAAAAAAGGTGTTTTGTTGCTACGTTCTCAACAAAAATAAAGCGATAAACCGGTATTTTCCTAAGTTAAGAGGTAGTGTTGAATTCAAAGTTCTCTCCAGATAGTTTCTGAAAAACTCGTTTGAAGATGAAGCATAGAAAAATCGGAGGTGGCTAATTTTGATTGGTAACGGCATCAAGCGATGCGGCGATTTATGAGAAATCTGCGTTGAGGATGGCGAATAGATTGGACAGAAAAACATCTATCCGTCATTTTTTGCCACTACTGAAAAAGCTTGAGTCAGATTATAGTGTATCTTCTCTCTAAAGAGATTGCAAACACCTTACAATTGAGTAGAGTAAAGCTATGAAAGTTATATATTTAAACGGAAGCAAGCCTAAACCACGCACGACGCGGTTTCTCATTCATTTAGTATTTGCACCTGCGGACGGATATCCAGATCGTCAATCAGGTCGTTGAGTTCGGCATCCGTTAGCTGGCGTCCTAGACCGGCGTAGGCGGTGAGAGCGGCTTCCATCATATTGGTTCCGAAAGAGCGACCATCGTAGCGCGGGGTGGAGGTGATGACTTTGTGAACGCCGCGTGCTTTGAAGAGAGCGATATTTTCGTCGGTGGTAGTGTTGGTGATGATGGTTTTGCCTTCGGTGCGTTCGGGCATATATTTTCGCATGAAGAGGTAATCACCGGCGATGAGATCGCATTCTTTCCAGTATTTTTGATATTTGGGTTCGTGTTCTGCGCCATCGCTCCCGTAAAACAACATGCTCATTGGGAAGTTGCTCACGAAGGGCATCATGCCTCTGGCGACGCGTTTGTAATTTTTGAGTCCGTAAACGGGAATGGGTAAATTGAGTGCAACCATCAGGTCGCCGAAGACGACTTTATCGGCAACTTCGCTGACGGCGGTGGCTAAACCGATGCGGTCTACGGCGACGGGGATAAAGGCTTTTTTGAATTTGGGAACGCCGCCCAGTGCGGGGGCGACCAGTTCGAAAATGCGCCGTTCGAGGGTATGTTTGAGACCGCGACCATCTACAACGGGGCTTTTCTTGACGTTTTCAATCAGTTTTAGTGCGGCTTTGAGCGGATATTTTTTCTTATCTATGCGGATGTACATATCCACGCCACCCATACCGAAGGCATCTACTTGCCCGTCCAATTCTTCGTACATGTGCTTTGCTTTTTCTATGTCCCCATCCAAGCCGATGCGCTCTATGACGACCGTTTCGTCTTTGAATTTGACCTCTACTTTTTTATCTCGGCTGGAACTTCCTAAACTAACACTGACGGCGTATTTCATTGAGATTCTCCTTTAATCTTTGTCAGCTGAATTTTCTTCTATTTTACCCGAATCTATTGTCTGTGTATAATCTCACCTTCTTTAAGGAGGCGCATGGATACAACTTTTTTTCTCATCGGCGGGATTCTTTTCCTATCCGCTTTTACGCAGGGGCTTTCGGGATTTGGCGTTGCTTTGGTTTCAATGGCGTTATTGCCGGGCGTGATTGGGATTCGGGACTCAATCGCGCTGGTTGCCTTAATCGCGCTGGTGGTGGATTTTAGCCTGCTCTTGCGCTATTGGCGTTCTCTTCAATTTCAGAAAGTTTTGCCCCTAATCTTGGCATCTTTTGTCGGTGTCCCCTTCGGCATTTTTTTGCTTCGCCGCTTGGACGAGGGGCTTGCCCTCGCTATATTGGGCATTATCTTGGTTGGATACTCTCTCTACGCGCTTTCGGGCTTACGTCTCCCCGAATTGAAGCATAAAGCATGGGCGTATGGCGCGGGGTTTATTGGTGGTTTGCTCGGCGGGGCATATAACACGCCGGGACCGCCTGTTATCATGTATGCGAGTTGCAAAGAATGGGAGCCGGATGTATTTAAAGGAAACCTCCAGAGTTTCTTTGTGCAGAACAGCATTATTGTTGTGCTGGGGCATTGGATTAGCGGTAGTTTTACTCCCGATATTTTGACCCTTTTCGGGCGTGGGCTTCCATGGTTGGCTGGCGGAGTTGTTGCCGGTTTGTGGATGAATCGTTGGCTTAGCCCGGAGTTTTTCCGCAAGTTGGTTTTTGTTCTATTAATCGTAACAGGATTGCGTTTAATTTTCTAAAGACACGAATGTGCATCGCATCTGTTCTTGATGCGTTACACATTCAATTAGAAAAAACATTCGTATAATTCGTGTTAAAAAATTATGTCAAAAAAAATCAAAATCCTTCTCTCTCTTTTCCTTCTGCTATTCATCTGTATCGCTCCGGCGCTTCTCTATTTCTCCGGTCGCCCGC
>CAZERH010000290.1:0-3144 GCA_964515535.1 uncultured Anaerolineaceae bacterium | reverse complement strand
ACTGAGACCACAGAGATCACTGAGTTTTCTCTTTTTTCTTTTTAAAAACTCTGTGCGCTCCGTGAACTCTGTGGTGAGTTTTTTCGGAGCAAAAATGACCCAATTCAAAACAAAAACCCCCAACCACTTCGACCTTCCCCGCCGAATCAACCGACTCGGCGAGCTTGCTTATAATCTCTGGTGGACTTGGCAACCCCAAGCCCAGCGACTTTTTTCTCATATTGACAACGAATTATGGGAGCGGCTGGCGCATAACCCGATCCTCTTCTTGCGCTCGGCGAGCCGTTCCAGCTTGAACGAAGCCGCCCAAAAAAGCGACTATCTCGCTAACTACGACCGTGTTTTTGCCGATTTCGATGCCTATATGGCGCACGAAGGGACATGGTGCGATCAAAACTATCCCGATTTTTGCAAAAACCCGATTGCTTATTTCTCAATGGAGTTCGGTTTGCACGAAATTCTGCCCATCTATTCGGGCGGACTTGGCGTGCTGGCGGGAGACCATCTTAAAGAATCCTCCGATTTAGGCTTGCCCCTCATCGGGGTCGGTTTTCTCTACGCTGAGGGCTATTTTTCGCAACGCATCTCTGAGGACGGCTGGCAGGATGCGCTTAATAACCCGCTTAATTTTGACGAATTGCCCCTTGTCCCGATGCACGATGAAAATGGTGAGCCTTTCACGATTAGCGTCCAATTTCCCGACCGAGAAGTTTCGGCGCGACTCTGGGAAGTGCGTGTCGGACGCATCCCGCTCTATTTGATGGATTCGGATGTCCCCGCGAATGCGCCGGATGACCGCAAACTCACCTCCCGTCTGTATTGGAGCGATATTAATTTCCGCATCGCCCAAGAAGTTTTGCTTGGGGTCGGCGGCGTGCGCGCGGTGCGGGCTTTGGGATATAACCCCGGCGTTTGGCACATGAACGAAGGTCACGCCGCCTTCCAAATTTTGGAGCGCGCTCGCGAGTTGGTCGCCGAGGGCAAAACTTTCGCCGAAGCCATCGAAGAAACGCGCGTCAACAATGTTTTCACCACCCACACCCCCGTCCCGGCGGGCAACGATGAATTCCCGCTCTGGATGATAGACAAATATCTCGCCTCCTACTGGACGGAACTCGGTCTCAGTCGCGATGAGTTCGTTGACCTCGCCCGCAACCAGCAATCCTGGGGCGAAACTTTCAGCATGGGCGTTCTCGCCCTCCGCCATTCGGAGGGGCGCAACGGTGTTTCCGAACTTCACGGGCGCGTGGCGCGCAAAATGTGGAACTTCCTCTGGGCGGATAAAGCCAAAGACGATGTTCCCATCGGCTACGTCACCAACGGCGTGCATACTTCCACTTGGCTCGCCCGCCGCATGGGGCTCCTCTACTTGCAATATCTCGGCGCGGATTGGCTCAATCGCCTCGATGATCCCGCCCTCTGGGAGCAGATTGACCAAGTCCCCGATTTGGATTTGTGGGAAGTCCACAATCATCTCAAGCGCAAACTCGTTTTTTATATGATGGAACGGACGCGCCGCCGCTGGATGAAAGGCGGATTCCATCCCGTGCAGGCGATTGCCTCCGGAGCTTTATTGGATCCCTATGTGCTGACGATAGGCTTTGCGCGCCGATTTGCCACCTACAAGCGCGCCAATCTGATTCTCTCCGACCTCGACCGCGTTTTGGGCTTGCTCAACCGTCCCAATCAGCCTCTCCAGATTATCTTCGCTGGCAAAGCCCATCCCGCCGATGAGCCGGGCAAGCAATTAATTCAGGAAGTGTATCGGGCTGTCAAAAAAGCCGAAAATGGCGGTCGTCTCGTCTTCCTCGAAGATTACGATATGAACGTAGCCCGTTATCTCGTGCAAGGTGTGGACGTGTGGCTGAATACCCCGCGCCGTCCCAACGAAGCCTCAGGCACTTCGGGGATGAAAGCCGCGATTAACGGCGCGCTCAACTTCTCTGTGCTGGACGGTTGGTGGCGTGAAGCCTATAACGGTCATAACGGCTGGGCAATCGGCGATGACCTCGCCCCCGACACCGAATCGCAAGACGAAAACGACATCAAAAGCCTCTATGCCGCGCTGGAGAATGAAATCATCCCCCTCTACTACGAGCGGGACGGACGTAACATCCCCGTACAGTGGATTAAGATGATGAAGAACAACCTCCGCACCATCACCCCGCAATTCTCCATGCGGCGGATGGTGAAGGAATATGTTGAGACTTTGTATGTTCCGGCATCTAAATAAGCAGACTACAAAAGTCTTTAAGACTTTTGTAGTCTTAGTCGTAAGATTCAAAACAGAAAAACTGATGTAAAGCCTGAGAAACTAACGGAGATTTTATGCAAAAAAACACCGATATTCTCATTATTGGCGGCGGGGTTATTGGGATTTCTGCCGCATATTATTTGGCAAAGCAGGGCTTGGATGTAATTTTGCTCGAAAAGGATGAAATTTGTTCGGGCAGTTCTTATGGGAACGCCGGTTTAATTCCACCTTCGCTTTCGGGACCTATCCCCGCGCCGGGGATGTTGATGCAGGGGATTAGGTGGATGTTGAATCCCGAAAGCCCTTTTTATATTAAGCCGCGTTTTGATTTAGATTTGTTTCGCTGGTTATGGCATTTTCGCTCTTTTTGTAACCAGAAGGCGCAAGAGCGCGCCATTCCCATTTTTCGGGATATACAGCGTGGTAGTCTTGCTTTATTCCAAGAAATTATTCGGGAAGAGAATTTATCTTGCCATTTTAAGCAGATGGGCGGATTAACGCTTTATAAAAGCAAAAGCGGGATGGCGCACGCCCGCGAAGAAGTGGAAGAAATGCGTAAGTTCGGTTTTGATTTGCAACTTTTGGACGGAAACGCTGTTCGCAAATTAGTGCCTCTGCTTAAAAAAGATGTTTTGGGCGGTATCCATAACACCGAAGACGCGCATCTTGATCCGGCTTTGTTTGTGGCGGGGCTGGCGAAGTCGGCGAAGAAATACGGGGCAAAGATTTTGGAGCAGATAGAAGTTTTGAGATTTGAAAAAGTGGACGGACGCATCGCAAGCGTCCACACAAGGGACGAATCGTATCATCCCAAAACGGTGATTTTGGCGGCGGGGGCGTGGTCTACATCCCTCGCTGAAGCGTTGAACCTTAACTTCCCAATGCAAGCG
>CAZERH010000289.1:0-3157 GCA_964515535.1 uncultured Anaerolineaceae bacterium | reverse complement strand
TTCTTCAACTGCAATATGTTATTTTAGCGCACGCCGGTTAATTATCAGAAGCGCAACGGAATCCAATTTTATAGGAAGATTCGCCGCTATACTCCACTGAATCCATATTCGAGGCGTCAGGGTTTGGTCCAGATGCAAATCCACGGCTAGCAACACGGATATCTTTCTCTACATCCTGATAAGAACCACCGCGAATAACGTGACGATGCCCATTGCCAACAGCGGCAAGTGGACCTGTGGGGTTAGCGGCAACTGAGCTAGAATAATAATTGGCATCATAAAAATCGGAAACCCATTCCCAAACATTGCCGGACATATCCAACACACCGTAGGGGCTTGCGCCGGCGGGGAAAGAACCTACACGAGTAACGTCACGAATACTGTAATTAAAGTTCGCCTGTGTTGATCCCGGGCGTTCATCGCCCCACGGGAAGTTGCGGAAATCGTCACCGCGTGCGGCGCGTTCCCACTCAGCTTCAGTCGGGAGACGTTTTCCCGCCCAAGAGCAGTAATCCTCCGCATAACCCCAAGTAACAAAAAGAACGGGGAAATCGGCGAATTCATCGGTGTTGAAGTAAGTATCATGTTTTTCAGATTTGAATTCAACAGGAGGCTCACAAGCTCCGGCTTGTACACAAATCATATACATAGAATTGGTTATTTCAAGTTTATCCATCCAAAAAGCAGACATGGTAACTTGATGATCAGGAATCTCATCCGGGGCAGAATTTGCATCTAACGCGCCCATGCGAAAACTTCCCGCCGGAATGAAAACCTGTACCATTCCGTCCACAGGGGAAACGCGTTCAGTGCCGGATTCGGTATCTTCAGCCACCGCATCTGCAGATTCGTTATCTACAATTTCAACAGTAGGCACAGCCGTATCAACAGGGATGGGAGTCGGTTCAGCATCTTTCCCGCCACCACAAGCCGCTAGCGAAAGGCTTAGTGCCAATAATACAAAAAACAATTTTTTCATTTCGATTCTCCTTATAGTAGAAACTAATTTTAAACCTCTTTTCGAGTATAGCGGGTGGATATTTTTTTTGTTATCACCCAAAGGTCACAAAGCGGTGATTTTTTGCGACTTTCTGCGATACTTGATATATAATGATAAAAAAAATATCAGTTCAAATATAGAGGAAAATGACATGGTAACGTCAAATAAAGTCATTCGAGTTCTGATTATCTGCGACCAAAGTGATACGGCTCCACTTTTAGGGTATATGATTCGAGAAAAGGGATTAAATGCCATTATCGAAACATCGGTGCAACGCGCAATGAATCGAGCTGTAGAAATTATGCCCGACTTAATCATCATAGATGTTAACGCCCCGCACTCAGAAAGAATTAGTCTTATAAAAAAATATCGTTCATTAAGCAAAAAGCCAATTCTACTATTTCTCCCCGCACACCATGAAAGCGAAATCCTCGAAGCCTATCGCACAGGTGCAGACGAATGTATCGTCAAACCGGTTAGCCCCGCCATTTTTCTCGCAAAAATCACCGCATGGTCACAACGCAGTGTTCCTGCACAAACATCTCCACTTAACACACCTCAGTTTCAGTTAGACTCCGCTAAACGGCTAGCGCGCACTCCGGACGGAGAAGAAATTCATCTGACCAATCTCGAGTTTCGACTTTTACGTCTATTAATGAATCGCCCCAGCTACGTATTTCGGAGTGATGAAATTATTCGCACGGTTTGGGGTATAACCGACACCAGCGACCAAATTCCACTCAAAAATGTTGTTTATCGCCTGCGCAAAAAATTAGGCTCCAAACGAGAATATATGATTCAAACCGCTCCCGGGGGGTATTCTTTTCAGGATTAGCGTGCAAAATCAAGAGCGTATTCCGCATCAAAATAATTGGGACGATGCTTAAGGGCGCGTTCCCAATGTGCAATTGCCCCCTCGTAATCACCTTGCTGATACAACCCCCATCCGCGCCACAGCAACGCCTCCTCAGAATTTGGGGTGCGTTGCAAGGCGTATTTCGTCAAGGCAAGCAAATCTTCGGTACGGTGATCCTGAAAAGAGGCAATAAAAGGACCGAACTGATAACGCATCATCCGCTGGGGAAGACCTAAGGAACGCGCCTGATCATAAGCATTTGCAGATTCGGCATACCGCTCAAAATAGAGCAAATTCGAGCCTAAATTAAACCAAGCAAAAGCAGATTCTGGATTTTCCACGGTCGCGCGTTGGGAGACTTGTAGCGCGTTTAGACGGTTGGATTCTTCATCCCAATCATCTCCCAGCAAAAGAGCGACCTCATCTTCATCATCGGGGAGGTAAATCAGCAGATAAACATGATTAAAAGGTCGCCAATCTTCTTCGAGCGTTTCGTAAGGGATACGCTGATTTGCCCCATGATAAGAATCTTGTCCGGTGAACGCGCCATCTTCATCATCGTACGCGGTCAGGAGCATATAATGCGCCGCCCAAAGATCATCGTTTGGATAATAAGGTTCATCAAAGTGAAATGTCTCTTCAATCAAAACGGGATAACCGGCAGAAATCAGTTTTTTAAGCAGAAGCAAGTTCCCATTCACACGATATTCGGCACGCAACCACCCCGCGTAATTGCGTACATAGTAAATCATCTCTTCGGGGTTTACATTTCTATCTTGTGGAATAGGTTTGATGATGTCGGAAACATCAAATTGATCCCCATCCCAACCATAATAGCGCAATGCCATAGTAAGGGATGCAGGACCGCAATTATTCATATCTTGTAATTCATAAGCAGGGGCGGGGAGCGTAACCCGTGTCGGCAAAGGTTGTGGCGTTAACGTTGCTGTGGCTTCGATATCTGGCGTAGCGTCAATAACCTGCGTCGCTTCAATCGTTGGGGTACTCAAACTTATAGGGATATTTACAGGCTGTGCAGTCGGCACCGCCTCAACCAGATTGATAACACCGCGCAAATAAGTTTTAGCAACTTCTATTTGCCAACTTAAACGAGATTTTATAGGCGGGAGTTGCAAAAACACAATCCATACGATAATCAGGGCAAAGATTCCTAGAAAATTTTTCTTTTTAGACATGCGAGGAGTTTACCAGAAAAGGCTTCGCTCGTACAAAATACTGTTTATGCCAAAAAGGTGCTGACTTTCGTAAACCCTGTTCGGGGCACGTTCGTCGCGACGGGC
>CAZERH010000288.1:0-3158 GCA_964515535.1 uncultured Anaerolineaceae bacterium | reverse complement strand
TTGAATTCTCTATTGTTCTCACCGCATCTCAGACCACCAATTTCTTCCGCAAAAACCCCACCTTCTCCGTTTGGCTTGACCGCGTTTTAGGCACGGTGCTGATTGGTTTAGCCCTTCGCCTCGCGTTGACCAAACAAGGGGCAGGGCATTAGGAACCAGTAGACCAATGACCCGTAGACCAGTAGACCAATAAACCAGTGACCATAGACCACCAGACCAAGAACCACTAGACCAAAAGACCAAAATATGAGCTTTTTCTCCGGCTTAGATGCCGAAAAATACGACCGACAATATACCGATAAAGAACTTCTCAAACGCATTGCGGGGAACTTCTCTCCTCAACGCAAACGGATGATTTCCATCTCTGCGCTGGTGCTTCTTGTCGCGCTGATATCCGCCTCCACGCCGCTAATTATCAGCCGTGCCCTCAAGAATTTGGAAACGCGCCCAACCATAGAAACAACGTTCCTTATTGGTGGGAGTGTTTTCATAATTGGTGTGCTAAATTGGGGCATCAACTGGGTGCGCCGCGCACTCACTGCCCGCGCCATTGGCGATGTGGTTCTAGCCCTCCGCACCTCTGCTTTTCGCGCCGCAATTGACCACGACCTTTCGTTTTTTGATAAATTCTCCTCCGGAGGCGTCGTCTCTCGCATCACCTCTGATACCAAAGATTTTGGACAACTCGTTACCATCGCCACCGACATCAGCGCACAACTCATCCAAGCACTTATTTTAATGTTTGTTCTTTTTTCCATCGAATGGAAATTGACTCTGCTCATCATTCTCTACCTGCCCGTCATCTTTTTTATCACTTCCGGTTTTCGCAAAATGGCGCGCAAAGTGACTCGCAACGGGATGCGTGCGATGGCAGATGTCAACTCGACCATTAAGGAGACAGTTAGCGGCATCTCGGTTGCCAAAAATTTTCGCCAAGAAATGAGCATTTTCGAAGTTTTCGATACCGCCAACCGAGATTCCTATCGCGTTAATGTACGGCGCGGTTTTGTTCTCTCGCTCATTTTCCCCACCCTCAATGCGCTCGGCGGCATCGCCACCGCCATCATGGTTTATTTCGGCGGTTGGAGCGTGGCACAGGGGAGCATCGAATTTGAAGCATGGTATCTTTTTATTCTCAGCTTAAATCATTTTCTTTTCCCCATGATGAATCTCTCTGCTTTTTGGGCGCAAATTCAGCAGGGACTCTCTGCCGCAGAACGGGTTTACGCACTAATTGACGCAGATCCAAATGTTTTACAGGAAGATGATGAGGAGATCGCGCACGCGCAGGGTCAAGTCCGATTCGAAAATGTGAATTTTGCCTACATCCCCTCCGAGCCGATTCTAACGCGTTTCAACTTGGTCATCCCGCCCGGGCAGAGTCTTGCCTTGGTCGGACACACCGGCGCAGGGAAGTCGTCCATCGCCAAATTAATCGCCCGATTTTACGAATTCCAAGAAGGGAAAATCACGGTAGATGACCGCGACATCCGCTCTTTTGACCTGACCTCCTACCGCCGCCAATTGGGAATTGTTTCGCAAGTACCATTTCTCTTTTCCGGCACGGTTGCCGAAAATATCCGCTACGCCCGCCCATCGGCGACCGAAGCCGAAATGCTGGTAATGGCGCGCAAAATCGGCGATGGCGAGTGGCTAGAGACACTGCCAAAGGGTTTGGATAGCGAGGTCGGTGAGCGTGGGGCGCGCCTCTCGATGGGACAACGCCAACTGGTTGCGTTGATGCGCGTTTTGATACAAAATCCCGCCATTTTTATTCTTGATGAAGCGACCGCGAGTATTGATCCCTTTACTGAGTGGCAAATTCAACAAGCCTTGAATTTGATTTTAGAGAACACCACCAGCATTTTAATTGCGCATCGCCTTTCTACCATCAAATCTGCTGACCGAATTTTGGTAATGGATCACGGTGCTGTTATTGAGAAGGGAAACCACGATGCTTTACTGGCACAAAATGGGCATTATGCGGAATTATATAATACCTATTTTCGGCACCAAAGTTTGGCGTATGTGGAGGGGCAGGGGAGTAGGGATTTAGAGAAAAATCTGTTGAGCTAAACGGGAAAGAACCATGAAAAACTTCGATCCGAAATATAACAAGATTCTCAAAACCGAAATTCATGTTCACCTCGAGGGTGCTATTCGCACGGCTACGATTATTGAAATTGCCAAAGAGCATGGTCTGGATTTGCCAGCTTACGATGTTGAGGCATTGAATCCGCATGTTAAGGTTTATGAGCAGTGGGAAAATTTATCTGCGGTGTTGGAGGCGTTTCGTGTTGCTCAACAGAGCATTGTCTCTCCGCAGGTTTTTGAGCGGATTGCGTGGGAGTTTTTCGAAGATTCAGCCGCAGAAAATGTGAAGTTGCTCGAAGTGCGCTTCTCGCCGGATTGGGCTTTTCGAGGGCATGATTTGGATTGGGACGCGGCACTAGAGGCTCTTTTGCGCGCCAAAACCAAAGCCGAATCTCAGTTTGATATGACGATTGGGCTGATCGCGATTAGCTCGCGTAGTTTGGGCGTGGAATCTTGCGAAAAAACTGTAGATTGGGCAATCCGCCACCGCGAGGTGATTTGTGGCATCGACTTGGCAGATAGCGAATTCCGACATCCGATTAGCGAGTTCGTTCGCCCCGTATTGCGTGCTAAAGATGCCGGACTGGGTATCACAATCCATTCGGGAGAAGATACGCCCGCCGAAGCGGTTTTTGACACAATTCAAGCTGTGCAACCCGCGCGTATCGGGCATGGTATCCACATTATTGAAGATATGTCTGTCGTTGAGATGGTGATTGAGCGCGGCATCACGCTGGAGGTCAATCCGTGGAGCAATTATCTGACCAATTCCGTGCCAACGATCGAATCACATCCGCTGAAAAAACTTTTCGATCTGGGGGTGCGCGTCACGATTAATTCTGATGACCCCGAAATTTTGGAAACCAATTTAAATAACGAGTATCGCATTGCCCACGAGATTTTGGGGATGAGTTTGGATGAAATCAAAACTTGCAATCGCTATGCGTTTGAGGCATCTTTCTTGCCTGAGGCGGAAAAGCTAAGCGAGTTTTTTCTTTAAGACCCCTTTCTCGACCGATGTTGTCGATACGATTTTTTAGCCTTATGCTGATTTTTCCCTCCCG